>JBBRJE010000377.1:0-2968 GCA_038219845.1 Bacteroidia bacterium | reverse complement strand
CCCATCATGGTCGGCAATCATAAACAGCCCCCCTCCGTTCTCCACAAATTTAAGGATGGCCGTTTTTTCGTTGTCGTCGAACCTGATATTTGGTTCATCCACGATATAAATTTTATAATGGCTTAAATCCTGTGCATTACTTGTATCACCATATGTTATGCTGGCCCGAACCGGCAATGTTTCCACATAAAATCCCTCTTTTACGCAATCGATGGCCCAGGAACTTAAGGCGCCGGTCCAATAGTCTTCTGTTGTATTTTCAGTAATTGCTTCCTGTGAAGGTGTGGGCAGGCGTTGGGGATTGGCTTCATCGCTCTTCCCTTCCATCATCCTCCCGGTATTATTATAACCCAGGTTGAATTCGTCTGCATCAATCACCCAGTCGGCATTGCCCAGCATCTCTCCTTTGGTAGCGTCGAATAAAATTTTCATTTTCTCACCCGAAGCATCCTTTCCATGGGGTGATTTTTTATTGCCATTACATGAAAATAAAATAATAAGAAAAGTATAAATTAAAAGCTTTTTCATAGGTGTAATTATTTTAAGGAATTATAATTTTTCAAGGATGAATGTAGTCATTTTATTATAGAGCTGGTACCTTGTTTTTCCACCGTAGATGCTATGATTCTTATTCGGGTAAATTTCACTATCATATACTTTCCCCATCTTTATCATGGCATCGATCATCATTATGCTATTCTGGAAATGTACATTGTCATCGGCAGTGCCATGAATTAATAAATAATTCCCTTTAAGCTTGTCCACCATATTCACCGGTGAATTATCATCATAACCCGACGCATTCTCTGCCGGAGTGCGCATATAACGTTCGGTGTAAATATTATCATAATAACGCCAATTGGTTACCGGGGCCACCGCAATAGCTGTTTTAAACACGTCAGCTCCTTTAGTGATGCAGGTGCTGCTCATAAACCCGCCATAGCTCCAACCCCAGATTCCAATACGTGATGGATCGACGAAGGACCAGGAAGCAATTGTTATGGCTGCAGCGATCTGATCGTCACTTTCATATTTTCCCAGGTTTAAATAGGTTTTCTTTTTAAAGGCCTCACCTCTAAAACCCGTGCCGGTGTTGTCTACAGAAATAATGATATAACCTTTCTGTGCCAGCATCTGGTACCATAAATAATTATTACCCATCCAGCCATTGGATACCGTTTGAGAACCGGGTCCACCATAAACGTACATTAGCACCGGGTATTTCTTTGTTGCATCGAAATTTGATGGCTTGATCATCCACGCATTTAAATCGTTAATCTTTGTAAACTCCACTTTCGTAATATCATATTCCTGCATGCGTGTATTGAGTGCGGCATTGTCTTCGAGCACTTTAATCAACGTACCTTTCATATCATACAATCCCGAAACGGTGGGAACATTCGCTGTGCTGAAGTTATCGGTGTAAAGCGTATAATTTGAATTGAGCTCAACACGATGAATGCCATGGCCATTGGTGATTTTTATTCTTTTGCTGCCCTGGAAGTTGACGGAATAAAATTCACGCTCCAAAGGTGTTTCCGCCGCAGCTGTAAAATACACTAATTTATTTTTCTCATCCACGCCTTTAAGCTCCTCGATATCATAATTTCCAGGACTGAGGCAGGTTTCTTTGCCACTTTCAATATTGCGAATAAACAAATGATGCCAACCGTCTTTTTCACTGGTGTACACCATATTCTTGCCATCTTCAAGGAAATTAAGGTTGTCATTAATTTCAATATATGCTTTGTTTTGTTCCGCATACTTTAATACTGGGTTACCACCTTCCATGCCTATGAAATAAAGCTTTAAATTATCCTGGTGGCGGTTTAAATTAAAAATACATAAGGTCTTTGAATCCGCTGTAAATTTTATTCTCGGGATGTATTCGAAATAATTTTTGGAGGAAAAAAGGCGGTTGCTTTTCGCAGAAGAAACTGAATAACTCCAGATACTAATAAAAGAATTGTCCTCCCCGGCTTTAGGATATTTATAGGAATAGGATTGTGGATAGAGCTTTCCGTAATTCACAAAATTATATTCGGGCACATTCGTTTCATCAAATTTATAATACACCAGATAGTCACCTGTTTTATTCCATTGGAATGCCTTTGTAAATTCAAATTCTTCCTCATATACCCAATCGCAATTACCATTGATGATGCTATTTTTTAATCCATCATTAGTAACCGCTATTTCTGTTGCGCTGTTAAGGTCGTAGATATATAAATTATTATCTGTTTTTACGTAAGCTACCATCGTGGCCTGCGGGTTGAAGGTGGCATGCAATATTTTCTCAGGGCTTATCCTCCATATCTTTTTTGATTTAAGATCATAGGCATAGGTCAACGCCTTTGCGCTCCTGCGATAAATCCCTTCCGACTCCATTTTAATAATTATCTTCGATTCGTCGTTGCTGAATTCGAAGTCGCCAAGCTGCAATTTTATATTATCGTAATTGATCTCGCCGTCATTTATAAGCGTTGCGATTGTATTCCCGGTTTTCACTTCCTTTTTCAACAGGGCATTATCCTTTACTTCAGTATAGTTAATTCCATCTTTCATAAAGTTGAAACCTGAAAAACTTTTTGAGGAGAAAGTACCTTTCAGCCATATATCTTCCAGGGTGATGGCTTTTTTGGTCTGGGCTTGAATGAGGGTAGTTGATAATAATAAATAAACAAGAATTTTATGCATAGGTTATGGTTTCCCCTGAGATGGGGTACAAATATGCTAATATGCTGATGGAATACAAAATACAAATAGGGGGAGAAAAATTTTAATATTGATTCTTCATCAGGCCTTCAGATAAAAATTATCTTTGTCATCTAAAAAAATCAAAACCCATGTTTTTAATAATCTTCGGCCTAATTATATTAGGCATCTCACGTTATGTTTTAAGGAACAATGCCAATACATTCCGATTCTCTTCACTTGGTAATATTGTAGGAATCCTTTTTATCATCAC
>JBBRJE010000376.1:0-2972 GCA_038219845.1 Bacteroidia bacterium | reverse complement strand
CCGTATACATCATTCGCCCAGGATGTTCTTCCAATGGCCTGTCCGTCTTTTCCCGGATCACGGTTATATTTAAGCTGATCGCTGTTGACACTTTTAATCCAGCCCTGGATGGTATACACATAATCCACTCCCTGCAAATGCCGTAAAGGCTGAATTTCTGTTCTTGCTAAAGGGCCATAGGCTGCATTTTCTTTTTCAGCATTGATTTTTTCTACTTTTTCAGACAAAGCAAGACTTGAATCTGCAATAAAGTTTTTCCATGTCTCCTTCATATACCATCCCAATGATTTATCCGGTTGCCTATTTTATATCGGGCAGCTTTTCTCCCGGGGCATAAACCGTTTTTTCTACCTTGCGGTTAATAGGATCAATAGCGTGAAGATACCTGTATATAGCTTTTAAATCAATTTCATCCATCCTGGAGAAACAGCCCCATGGCATTGGTGATCCTTTATACACGCGGCCCGCACGAAAACGGTTTACGAAGGCCTGTTCCTCCCATGCGGTCATTACTCCGGTTTCGGGGTCAGGGGTTAAATTAGGAGGCACAAATGAATAGCCTTCGGTATATTTATCAGCTTTAAAAAGCATTCCACCGGCTAAATCAGGGCCGATAAAATTACCGCTTTTCATATCCCTATTGGTATGGCATCCTTTGCAATTCGCAGCATTATTAACCAAATAGCTACCATATTCTTTGCTTGAATCTCTGATAACAGTTTTGGGTGGTGTCACCTTCGGACCTTCAGGTTTTATTTGTCCGAAAGCGATCAATGCTTTTCCAAGGAAGGAATATTCTGTTGGCTTTAATTCATGCTTCACCGGGGGTAGCGAACGTAAAAAAGAAACGATAGCGGTCATATCCTCGTCGCTCACAATCTGGAAAGGCATAAAGCCCAAAATGAGCCGGCCATCGCTGCCTACACCATAGCGCAAGGTACGTGCTATCTCACCATCGGAGAGCTTTCCGATACCTGTTTCCATATCCGGTGTTAAATTACGTGCACGAAAAATTCCGGGAGGTATATCTAATTCCCAGCCACCGCTAAGGTGCAATTCTTTACCTGCTTCTACATCGGCCATATTTTCCATAGGCACATGGCATACAGCGCAATGCATGGGTCCATAGGCCAGGTATTTCCCTCTGGCAATAATAGAAGAATCAGAGCTTGCCTTGATATCAGGGTAAGGCGCATCAAACTTTTTATTCCAACTTAGCTGAACAAAAACTATCAGAAGGACAATAAGAATGCCCAGGCCGGCAAGGATTCGCAGAAAAATTTTCATATAGATAATTTGAGGTTTAGGGTTATATTATTTATGACCATCTTTTACTAAAAGTCATTGGATTATCATCATTATTTGTTTAAAAAAGCAAAACTAAAACTATTTTTTAAAGTTCAAAATTTATTTTTCCATTGCGGTTTCTTGATGCAGGGTTATAACTTATTTGATGTGCTGGAACCTCAACCTTAACCGGGATTTATTTTCTGTCCGCTTTTGGAAGCTGGCGATCCCTTCCGGTTTCATCAGACCTTTCTCTAAAAGGGCTTCAACTTTTTTGATATTTATGGCGCTCCAGATGCTTGTTGATTTTCTCGGTGTGAACCGAATGGAATAACTTATTTCATCAATGGATTTGCGTACCCCGTCGATCCATCCAAAGCATAGCGCTTCATCCACCGATTCCGGCCATCGGATGCTGGCTATGTCAGTTCCGGTCTTATAAAAGCCCACCAATAATTCTGTTTCCTTTTTGTGGTTTTTTGTAAACCATTTGCGCAATTCATCAGGGGTGGTGAAAAAAACCGGCTTCATATATTTATTAATTTAAGATAAAGTGTTGGATGCCAATGTAAGATTATTTAAATCGAAATTATTTATTTCTATCACTTCGCCGGCTTTCATTTCTTTAAGAAGGATATTACCAATCCGCACCCTGAAAAGTCTTAAGGTAGGGAAGCCGGCGGCGGCAGTCATTTTGCGCACCTGCCGTAATTTTCCTTCTGTAAGCGTGATTGAGATCCAGCAGCTGGGACCATGACGATCATCTCTTATTTTGTAAGTGCGGGGCGGGAAATGAGGAATGAAATCTAATTTTTCAGCCTTGCATGGCAGTGTGCGATATTTTTTATTGCGAACTCCAATCTCCACGCCCTCCCTTAATTTTTCAAGCGCTTCATCTGTTATTAAACCATCAACCAGGGCATAATATTCTTTTTCAATGAGTTTACTCCTGATGATTTCGCTCATCATGCCATCGGTGGTAAGCAATAGCAGCCCTTCGCTGTCTTCATCGAGGCGCCCAATAGCCATAATGCCTTCCGGGAAATTATATAATTCGTCGAGCAGTTTCTTCTTTTTTAATTTACATACAAACTGGCTTAGATAGCCATAAGGCTTATGAATGATAAAATGCGGCATTGGATAATAAATAAACAAAAGTAAGGACAAATATTATTTTGCATTCTCCAACTGACACGTTAATACCTGCTCTGGCTTACACTCAAAATAATTCCCGGGACACAAGAATAAAAACAGAGTAGCAGGAAAAGCATGATGAAGGGAACTCTCATTTCAGGAACAGCATGGCGATGGACACTTAACCTAAAACCATTATCTAATTAAAATTAATTCTAAAATAAGAAAGCCCCGCATCGCAGGGCTTCTTTTATAGTTCGTCTTCGTTAAAGAAATAATCTTCTGGGGTAGGGTAATCAGGCCAGACCTCTTCAATGGTCTCAAATGGCTCGCCATCATCTTCCAGTTCCTGTAAATTCTCAATTACCTCCAGGGGGGCACCGCTTCGTATCGCAAAATCAATCAATTCATCTTTGGTAGCAGGCCATGGTGCATCATCTAAATAAGAGGCTAATTCGAGTGTCCAGTACATAGTAGATTTTTATATTATTTACCTTTAAATTTAAGGGCGCAAATAAATAAAAAAAAATTGATAAACAACAAAATCTTTT
>JBBRJE010000375.1:0-2978 GCA_038219845.1 Bacteroidia bacterium | reverse complement strand
GATAACTTTAACCCCGTTAATGAAATAGCCCGTTTGATTGGCCCTGGACCCCAGGAAGGATGGGGTGCCACCATTTTTTGTATAAACCCCGGCGGTATTTCCCACCAATTTATTCAAGCTGAATGTTTTTTGCTGTTGTGCCTGTTTACCATCAATATTATTCCCAATCTCTCCTTTTTTTATCGGTGATTTTATTCCGTGAATGGTCACTGTTTCTATTTTACCAACCAGTTTGTGTGGAATTGGGGTTACTTTCACCTCCGTTGCCAGGTCATCATTAACCTTTATATTGTCGACGATGACTTCGTTATAATCCAGGTCTGTAGTAATAAAAAGCAGGGTGTACACTCCCGCAGGCAATGCTTTAATATCATAAAAGCCCTTATCATCAGTATAGGCTGTGCCCTGTTGTATCCCATTGAGCTTGGCCACTACCAGCACATAATCCATGGGGGCATTGGACTTGGCATCTTTTACAAAACCCCTTAATGAGCCGTTGGCGAAAGAATTAAATGCGGTGAGAAAAAGGGCAAAAGAAAGCAGCGCCTTTTTATTTATGGAGTAAACCTTGTTCATATAATATCGTTTTAAATGGGACAGACTATTTTAATTTGGCAATTTTATTAAATAAAATCAAGTAAAAAAAGTAATTTATAACAATTATTTATCAGTGCAATTAACATTATTTTTTTAATATACGATTCACCGTTGATATAATATATTTTCCTATTTGCTTTTGCTGCTGTAAAAACCGATAATTTTCTTTGCTAATATTTCACTTATTCGCTTATAACTCTCCGTGCTCCAGCCCGCTATATGCGGTGTTATAATTACCTGATTCATCTCCCTTAATGTGTTAAACCAGGAGCGTGGCTCTCCTGCGGTGAATGGCGGTTCCTGCTCCAGCACATCAAGGCCGGCGGCTTTAATTTTACCGCTTTCCAGGGCCATGGTCAGGTCGAAAGTATTCACGATCTTCCCTCTGGAGGTATTGATGAAAACGATTGGCTTTTTAAATTGCTCAAAGAACTTTTTATTCACCCAGGCTTCAGTTTCCTTTGTAAGCGGGATATGTAGCGTGAGTATGTCGGACAATTCATAAATCGTATTTAGGCTGCAAGAGGTTGCATAGGCATCGAAAAAAAAATTATTGTCATCACCGGCCACCCATTTCCGGTATTTGTCGTAGGCCAGCACTTTAACATCGAAGCCGCTTAATTTTTTTGCCAGGGCGCTGCCTGTATTTCCGTAACCGATAATTCCCACAGTGCTGTTGCGTAATTCAAAGCCCCGATTTTCCTCCCGCTGCCATTTTAAATTTTTCACCTCCGTATTGCCCTGAACAATTTTATGCTGAAGCGCCAATATTAAGCCGATGGCATGCTCGGCAACGGCGTCCGATAAGCCTTCCGGGGCGTTGATGATGGTGATAGCTCTTTCTGCGGCATAGTCAATATCAATATTGTCGGTGCCGCTTCCTGCCCTGGCAATGAATTCAAGCCTGGGTGACATGTCGATAAAAGAGGAGTCAATAGCGAATTTGCTTCTTACCACCAGGCCTTCATACTGTGCTATGATCTCCCTTGCTTCCAATAATTTAATGCCCGGCTGGTAATTAAAAGATATATGGTTTGCTTCAAGACCCTTCATCAGGGAGGGATGCATTTCGTCGGCGATAAGAATCATGCAGCAATAAATTTAGGGTGTTGATCTTAGTTAAAACAAATCTTTTTTCCTGAAATAAAGATAGCCAATCGTAGATAAAATGATAGAGCCAAACAGGATGATGCTAAACCCATGCGGATGCTGTGAGAAGGGAATGCTGCTGGCGAGCACATTCATGCCAAAGAAGCTGGACACCAGGGTGGGGATCATTAAAACGATTGTAATCGTGGTCAGCGTTTTTATCACCACGTTCTGATTATTGCTTATAATGCTGGCAAAGGCATCCATGGTGCCGCTCAGGATATTTGTATGGATATTGGTTTGCTCGATGGCCTGCCGGTTTTCAATGATCACATCATCAATCAGGTCTTCATCATCCTCGTTCATCTTGCTAAATTTACTACGCTTTAATTTCTCCATCATCAGCTCATTGCTTTTAAGCGAGGTGCTGAAATAAACGAGCGACTTTTCCATCTCGAGCAATTTCAGAAGCTCCTCATTTTTTACAGAGATATTAATTTTCTTTTCAATCTCGCGCTGAAACTTGTTTATATCCTTTAAGTTACGAAGGTATTGAGAGCTGATACGCAGAAAGAGCTGAAGCACAAACCGCCTGTTATTGCTCATATCAAAATTCTTAATGCGATTATTCTTCACATCATTGGTGATATCATTTTCCATATTGCAGACAGAAATGATATAATCATTGGAGATGAGGATTCCCATGGGCACGGTGATATAAGGGATATGAGAATCATCATTATTCAATACCGGAATCTTTACAATTATGATGAGGTAACGACCCTCCACTTCGATCCTTGCCGATTCGTCGGTATCCAGGATATCGTTAAGAATATCAATAGGGATCTTAAATTCGTTGGTTAGCGTTTCGATATCCCCGGTGCTTGGTGCAGTAATATTTATCCAGCATTTTTTCTCTAATGCTGTTAGCCGTGTCACTATATTATTCTGCGTTCCGAAGTATTCGATCATAATAATCCATGGTTGAATGATAAATGGATAACCGCCCTGCTATAGGCTGCAATGGCTTTTAGCCCGGCTACTTTTTTCCGGGAAGCGCGAAGGTATGTTTTTAATATTAAATTTTGAGAATAGCCCGGGAATTGCACTAGGCCGGAATTAAATTTTTAGTTATCATTCTTATCAATAATTTAGCAATTTATTTCTAACCTTTATCAATTTTTAAAACACATTCAAAAATGGAAAATTTTACCTTTACCAAAGCCTCCGCAGGCGACCGTTTTCTTGCAGCACTCATCGACGGTTTCGTATCCTATGTCCCTATTTTAATT
>JBBRJE010000374.1:0-2997 GCA_038219845.1 Bacteroidia bacterium | reverse complement strand
AAGCCTTGATACAATACAGCCTACGGTTGCTATCTACAGCTATTCAGTGCTCAATGATAATTATCATATACCAAGTAAAATATCATTTTATAATCACTCTGATTTTGCCAGTGATTTTTACTGGGATTTTGGCGACGGCACCAGCTCCAGCACAAACTCACCAGAACATATTTATACCACCAGCGGTAATTTTACCGTCAGCTTGAAAAGCAGCTGTGGGAGCAGGCAAGCCTTATATTCTAAAAATATCACGATCCTTCCAAAGCCCGGAATCATTTCCCTCACCAAATATAGAGTGACGAAAGGCGGCCAGGAGCTTTCATCGGACAAGGGCACGCCTTTATACATGGAGATGCTTTATAATAACAGCAATAAAATGTTCAGTAAAATTTACCTTTATAAATCATACCCCGCAAGCTGGTCGTTCCCGGGAGATATTGATAATGGCAATTATAAGGTTAGCGATGTTTTTCTGAATGCCGATTTCCTGAGTTTCAAATTATGGCTGGATGAAATTGGCTTGAACGATAAGCTTTTATACACTGCCAGGGTCGATTACAAGTATCTCAGCGACGGATATTTTCCGAATTATGTGTATTGGGAAAGTGATGGGTATCGTGTGGAGGTATACTTAGATTATCCTTAGACCTTATTGCCTGGAATGCCTTTTTGTAAAGGGCTGCGCCTTACTTAACGCCATCGGTCGGGGGCTGCTATTTTTACAATATGATGCGGATAGGATCTTGCAATAATTCTTTCAGTGTTTTTAAGAAAGCAGCGCCGGTAGCGCCATCCACCACGCGATGATCGCAGCTCATGGTTACCTTCATCATATTCGCTGCTTTAAATTCGCCGTCTTTAACGATCACCGTTTCACGTGAAGCGCCCACAGCTAAGATGCAGGCGTCGGGAGGGTTGATGATCGCCGTAAATTCCTCAATGCCCAACATTCCTAAATTGGAGATGCTGAAAGTATTGCCTTCCCAATCGGAGGGTTGTAATTTTTTATCTTTTGCTTTTTGAGCGAGCTCCTTTACCTCTTTGCTTATCTGCGATAATTTCTTGGTGTTTGCAAAACGAACTACGGGCACCAGCAGGCCGTCATCTACAGCCACTGCGACGCCAATATTAACGTGATGATTAATCCGGATCTTATCACCGAGCCAGCTGCCATTCACCATAGGATGACGTGTGAGACCTTCAGCACAAGCCTTGATGATAAAGTCGTTCACCGATATTTTAAAATCCCCGCCGGCATTAATACTTTTGCGGCTTTCTATCACCTTATCCATATTTATATCCACCGTTAAATAAAAATGCGGTGCGCCGTTCTTGCTTTCTAATAATCTTCGTGCGATGGTTTTACGCATTTGAGAGACAGGAATCTCTTCAAAGCTCTCGGTGACGAAGCTTGCCGGAGACACTGCCAGCGGCTTAGGCTGCGCTGCCGTTACCTGATTCACATTCTCCAGGTCGCGCTTTACGATCCTTCCATTCTCGCCGGTACCTGTGAGAGAATTAAGTGCGATGCCTTTTTCTTTGGCGATAGATTTAGCCAGGGGCGAGGCTTTGATCCGCGCATCAGCATCATTCACTTTCGAAGAAACTACATCGGCGTCCTGTGTTTCAGGCTGCTCCTTTTTCGTTGTAACGGCCTCAGGCATTTCCTTTTTATCATCACCCTTTTCCTTCTCTTCCTCTTTCCCTTCGCTTGATTTTTTTTCTTCGGTTGACGGATCTTCGGGTTCAGCCGCTGCTTTGGTATCTGCATCCGCTGCTTCAGCATTCTTCTCGCCGGCGGCTTCCTTCTCGGGTGCTTCGGCGGCGGGACTGGTCGTTTTTTCTCCACCCGGGTTGCCCAGCAATGCCTTATAATCTTCCCCAGCGGCACCTACCACCGCAATCACCGCATCAACGGGTACGGCCTGGCCTTCTTTAATTCCAATATAAAGCAAAATGCCTTTCTCAAAGTTTTCCAATTCCATGGTAGCCTTATCGGTTTCCACGTCGGCCAATATATCGCCGGGTTTCACGGTATCGCCTTCCTTCTTGTGCCAGGCCACGATCACCCCTTCGGTCATGGTATCGCTCATCTTGGGCATTCTGATTACTACAGCCATTGCTTTATTGGATTTTTTTTAAGAGAGGCAAAGATAAACAGAATTGAAGAATTTACAGAATGTTTGAAACGGGAGGAGCATAACGGATATTTAAGGATTTTGAAAGTGCCGGATGCCTTCTTAAACTTCCTTCTAAGAAATTTGATATTATCGTCACTAATATTTTTTTTCTTATTTTCGATTAGGGGAATATGCCCAAAACTAACTTTCCAAAATTAACATGCGAACAATGAAAAGAAGGAATAATGCAGCTGGAGAAACACTTCAACAATATAAAACTAAACGCGATGTTGCATGGGAAGCATATAAAAAGATACAAGATAAACATTTATATAAAAGAGAGTATATTAATAAGCCTAAATAATGAAAAGATTAATTCCTCTTTTATTCTTATTCTTATCATGTGCCCAAAAATTACTCAGTACGAGTTGATATATATTGAACTGAATCGGGCGCATTCTGAAGCATCATTGGAAAATTATTTTTCGGTTAAAGTATCAAGGACCAAGGATAGCATAGAGTATAGATTTTCTTCAAGGTTCAATTATTTGGAGGACGCTAAACAAACATTTGTTAATAACAGATTTAACGAACCAATAAAGTATAAAATGAATTACAATCACTGTTCTATAGGCAGTGAAATGATAACTGATTACAATTTAAAAAAATATGATATTGGTGATACAATAAATAAATGTGTTTACATGGCACTTGAGGAAGGTTTCTTGGTACAAAGTATGTAATACTCCCCAAAAATAGGGCCAGTGGTTTAGTTAAAAAAATCTTTAATTTTACTACACCAAATGACCAAACAAACACGACGTAAATTTACTCCTGAATTCAAGGCCAAAGTTGCCTTAGAAGCAATTAAAAACCA
>JBBRJE010000373.1:0-3013 GCA_038219845.1 Bacteroidia bacterium | reverse complement strand
AAATAAAACAAGGCAAAATCATTGAAATTGTATATTTGAAAAATTATATCCATGAAGGGCAATACTAAAATGCAAATTATTCATATCGCTGCCGAATGTTATCCTGCGGCAAAAGTTGGAGGTCTGGGTGATGTGGTAGGTGCTTTAGGGAAATACCTGAACCTCGCCGGGCATAATGGAATGGTGATACTTCCAAAATACAATACAAAATATATACTCAATAATAGCTGGCAGAATATTTTCACTTCAACGGCCAGGCTCGGTGTTGGACAGTTCGAATACAATATATTTACAGACGAAACGAATAAGCTCGGTTATGAATTATACCTCGTGGAAATTAAAGGATTGCTCGACCGTGAAAATGTATATGGATATCAGGATGATGGAACTCGTTTTATTGCCTTTCAAACCGCAGCGCTCGACTGGATTAAAAAATCAGATCAGAAGCCTGATGTTATTAATGTCCATGACCACCATGCAGCCCTGATTCCTTTCATGTTGCAGCATTGCCATGATTTTGTATCCTTGAAAAATATCCCTGCTGTGCTCACCATTCATAACGGCCAGTACCAGGGCGCCATGCAATGGAGTGATAATATTTTAATTCCATCATGGGATGGCTGGAAATGGGGCTTGCTGGATTGGAATTCCTATCTCAATCCACTGGCATGCGGAATAAAATGTGCATGGAAGATCACTACCGTGAGCAACGGGTATCTTCAGGAGCTTCGTTCCAATAGTAATGGCCTTGAAAAGCTTTTTGAGATGGAATGGCATAAATGTACCGGCATATTAAACGGAATCGATACCCTGGTATGGAACCCTGAAACGGATAAGGCCATCGTTCAAAACTATTCCTGGAAAAATATTGAGAAGGAAAAAATTAAAAATAAAAAAGCTTTATGCAAGCAGTTTAATTTAAATGAAAACAAACCTTTATTTGTTTTTATAGGCAGGCTGGTAGGTGAGAAAGCTGCCGATCTTTTATCACAATCATTCATCAATGCGTTTCATAAAATCGGAAGGCGGATGAACTTTCTTGTTTTAGGCAGTGGAGAAACAAAAATTGAAAATGAATTAAATTATATCAAAGTATTCAGCCAAAATGATTATGATGCTTTTATCGGTTATAATGAAGACCTGAGTCATTTGATGTATGCCGGCGCCGATTTTATTTTGATGCCCTCACGGGTGGAGCCCTGCGGTTTAAACCAGCTTTATGCCATGCGTTATGGAACCCTGCCAGTGGTAAACAATACCGGCGGCTTGCATGATACGGTAACGGATATAAGTGAACAAAACGGCTTTGGAATAAAGCTGAATGATGCTTCTGAAAATGAAATTATTTTCGGCATTTACCGTTCGATTGAATTATTTGAAGATAAAGAGCGCATGACAAAAATTAAAAAACAAATGATGCAGCTTGATCATTCCTGGGATAAAAGTATCAATAATTATATAAGTTTGTATTCGGGTTTAATTTCTAAAATTACGGTCTCATGAAAAGTTCTTTATCCAAAGATGTGTTGGCAGTTATATTGGGAGGTGGCGCCGGATCCCGGTTATTCCCCCTCACCCAAACACGTAGCAAGCCCGCCGTTCCCATTGCAGGGCAGTATCGGTTAGTTGATATCCCTATATCTAATTGTATCAATTCGGAAATCGGGCGGATGTTTGTATTAACCCAGTTTAATTCTGCGTCATTAAATAAGCATATAAAAAACACCTATCATTTCAGCGTTTTCAGCAGTGCCTTTGTGGATATTATTGCTGCCGAACAAACGCCCGACAGCCAGGCCTGGTTTCAGGGCACTGCCGATGCGGTAAGACAATCATTAAAGCATTTTAATCAATACGATTTTAAACATATGATCATTCTCTCCGGTGACCAGCTCTACCAGATGGACCTGAATGAATTCCTGGAGAATCATATCGGAAACCACGCAGAGATATCTATCGCTACCACGCCGGTGAATGAAATAGATGCCCCCGATTTCGGCATCATGAAAAAAAGCGATGATGGCTTCATTAGCTCCTTTGTTGAAAAGCCGAACAAAACAGAGCTGATGCAATGGCAGAGCAATACAGGGACAGAGATGCAAAGCCAGGGTAAAAATTATCTTGCAAGCATGGGTATTTATATTTTCAATAAGGATGTGCTGTATCGCTTGTTGCAGGATGAATGCGCGCAGAGCACGGATTTCGGGAAAGAGATTATTCCTTATTGCATCGATAAATATAAGATCATCAGTTATCAATACAACGGCTATTGGACGGATATTGGAAACCTTAGCTCATTTTTTGAAGCGAATCTTTCACTCACAGATGAGGTTCCTGCATTTAATTTATTCGACAGCTCCAATCCTATTTATACCCGGGCACGTATGCTGCCTTCCTCAAAAATTGATGGCACCCATATCCTACGCTCCATGATTGCAGATGGCTCCATAGTGCATGCTTCAAAAATTGAACGTTCCATCGTAGGTATACGCACACGAATAGGGCGGGGCACAGTGATCGTGAGAAGCTATATAATGGGTAATGATTATTTTGAAACCATTGAAGATATGGCGCACGATCATTTAAACGGTACACCCATCATGGGCATCGGCGAGCGTTGCTATATCAAAAATGCCATCATCGATAAAAACAGCCGCATCGGCAATGATGTGATAATAATAGGTTCGGAGCAACTGCCTGACCAGGACCATAATTTATTCACTGTAAAAAATGGAATCGTAGCAATCAAGAAAGGTGCAATAATCCCGGATGGCTTTTCCCTGGGTGCCGAATAATTAAAACTAAGCCGGATTTTAGTTGATGCTATTGAAATGCCCGAAGAGGAGTAAATCTCCTTTTCAATTTTCCTTCATCATTTTCAATTTTTATAACGTATTTTCGCGGCGAAATAACGACCATTTCCATTCATGAAAATTGGAACAATCAAAGAATCAAAAAATAAAGAAACACGTACCGCGCTTACTCCCGAAGTGGTGAAAAATTTTGTTAAGCA
>JBBRJE010000372.1:0-3014 GCA_038219845.1 Bacteroidia bacterium | reverse complement strand
ATAGTTATAGATTCCGTTAACATCCGAATTGGTAGCATAAAGACTAACTGTTTGGCTGGTGCAGCTCCTGTTCACTTCAAATCCAAGGTTACCAAAGGAGCATCCTCCTGAATTGCAATTAACAGTAACCGTATTGCATTTATAGTAATAGCATGTTGTATCTACGCACGACATTCCTTTGATACAAACAGTATACGTTCCTGTATTGGCATAGGTGTGTGATGACGCGGATTTGTTTGTCTGAATTGAGGTAGATCCATCACCCCAATACCACCTGTAAACCCCACAACTATTGGTATCGATGATCGTGAAATAAATCAGCTTGCAATTAGTAGAAGAGGTTGTAGATGAGAAAGTGACAGGTCGAACAGGTGAAGCCACAGTAATTGTTTTACATATTGTCGTATCAGCGCATACTACACCGTTTTGGTATTTTTTGAAATTAAGACATACGGTATATGATCCCGTATTAGGATAATAATGTGAAGTGCTGATATGATTTAAAGTATCATATTGAGAATCTCCAAATGACCAGGTATACTTAAAAGTACCTGTAGTAGCTTCCGAATTAATAGCGCTGAAGCTTATCTCCTGACTGGAGCAGCTTCTGTTCCAGTTGAAGCCAATTGTTCCAAAGGAGCAGCCTGTGCCCGAACTACAATTGACGGTCACCGATTTGCAAACCGTATCAGAACAGATACCCCCAGCAACCTGCTTAAACATGATCAGGCATATGGTATAAGTACCATTTCCTGAAAAGGTGTAAGAAGCATTTTTCTGAGATGAAAATGCAGTTGTTCCGTACTTCCATATATAAGAAACGCCGGTGTCCAAACCATTCGTTATATAAGAAGTGTTGGTGAAGTAAATTGACTTGCAATTGGTAGAGCTCGCGACATAAGTGAAATTCGCATGGAAATCGCAATTGGCTTTTGCCTGGCTGGCAAAAAGCAGCATGAATAATGCGGCTACTGCGATAGAAATGTTTTTGTTTAGTGTTAAAAATGGTTTCATAATTGAAAAATGTTTGTTTGTATATTTATAGTCGGATGAATATATTATGGTTGCTTAATTAATTATTATTTTTTGCGAAATAATCCCTTTTTCGTTCTCCACCATTAAAAAATATATGCCTGTGGAAAGGCCTTTCACATCGATTGTTTTAGATTGAATTTCACCATCAAGCACCAGCGCTCCGGCTGCATTGATAAGCCTATAAGTAGTTTTTGTGTCAAATGTCTTTAATAATATGATCGTATTATTCACCGGGTTGGCGCAGATAGGCTCAGTATTATAGCTCACAGGCCTTGAATTAATTCCGTTCAGATCTGCGATTTTTGCATAGGTGATATTCGTTTTCATGGGATCGTAATAATCAAATATAACATAAGCCCTGTTTTTAATAATTGTGCCTAAGGGAAGGCTGGTATTAAACTGGATTTTAAATCCTATATGTCCACGGTTAGTTACATCGTCACTATTTTCAAAAGGAGGCAGGTTGATATTAGAGAAGGTCCATACAATCACGCCTTTGCCCATCGCCGCCGGACAACTGTAAAGCTTAGTGGTGTAAGGATGGGAAGATCCTGTTTCCTGGATATATTGAATGGATGAATTAACATCTATGGTGTCAATTACAATAATATTATGGATGGTATCTGTTAGCGTAGTATTCTCAAAATGTATCAGATAACTTATCTCGTTTTTGGCTACCGAAACCAGGCTGAAAGAATCTGTTAGTCCTGGCAGAGGATAGATATCTTTCATTACAGGGGTGGCAGAACCCTGCGCTATTCTTTGCACCAGGGTATCCGCATTATCCGTATTGTCCAGATCCGACAAAGCCGAGGAAGCAATAAAATCAACTTTATCATTTACAGCGAAGGAATCGGCTTTCGCTTTTGCAGTAAATGTAAGACTGCGTTTCTGGCCGACGGCTAAAAAAGGAATGCTCCAGATGGCTTCATTGCCATTCACAATGGGTGTTTGAGAAGAAGTGAAATTAGAAAGCTTTTTATTAAACACCACCTTAACGGCGGCATTGCTCAAATCCTGGGTGCCATTATTGGAATAGGTCACGGTATATTCTTCCGTGAGGTCACGATGTGAGGTAAATCCATTATTCGGGGTGATATTTATTTTTATGTCGGTTCCGATGGCTATGGCTTTAAGACTAAAATCAAGCGTGTCAAAAATATTATTCGCGTTTAAGGTGACATTACTGTATATACTCCTTGTACAAGGGGAATCTATAGTCCAGTTCTTGAATTTCACCAGGGAGATCGAATAAGTCCCTTGCGGAATGGTAGCCGAATAAAACCCATTGGAATCGGTAGCTATATTTAGGTTTTCAAGGCCCGACACATGAATGTATTTATTTGAAAACGGCTTATCTATGCTAATATTATTATCATATCTGCAGTTATGATTTCCATCAAGGTAAATATGTCCGCTGATCCGGCCTTGCCCAAAAACGATCTGTGCCATTTTATTAATCCTTAAAGATCCGGCAATATCGGTAGAGGAAACAAGGTAGAGGCCAGATTTGAATTTGAATAATTCATATACCGATATAACAGGTAAGCTTACAATGTTCCATCCGGTTGAATATTTAATAATACTGGCGGAACCTGAGAAAAAACTTCCTGAAGCCCATAGCTCATTATTGTATTCTTCAATATCTGTGATCTGGTATGGCGTGCTTAGGTTGGTGGTGAGAACTTGATAGTTAGAACCTGATCGAATATAAATCCGGGGATAAGCATCGAGCGTGAGAATCGCTAAATTATTTTGATACGCGGTGAGTTTCGCAACCCCACCTGTAGATGATATAGAAATTGCTTTCCAGCTGAGATTATTATCCAGGGCTGCAAGGTTAAAGGAATTCACCCCGCCGGCTTTAGTAAAAAATCCCCCGATAAATAACGTATCATTCAGCACTAACATAGAATTAATTTGTCCGTTGGTGCCTGTATTGGCAGCAGTCGTCCCCGAGCCGCAACGGTTGAAATTTG
>JBBRJE010000371.1:0-3025 GCA_038219845.1 Bacteroidia bacterium | reverse complement strand
TTCTTATATTGTGAGAGCATCACTTCCTTTCCACTAATCGCATCTTTCATCTTCACCGCAGCTTTGGGAAGAGTAGAGCCAATAGCAAGGGATGTAATCTCCCCGGCGGTAAATGCTGTGAATAGGATGGCTGTGAGTGCCAAGGCTGACAGGATAATATTTTTCATACCGCGAATATAATTCATTCTGCTCCTTAACACAAGGATATGGATCCAGAGGATGGCTGCCAACCATCCAGGATTATTGGGAATTTGATGTGCTGTTGTAAATCCATTTTGAAAGTTTTCACCTCTTAAGTTCATTTATAAAACGAATGTAAGGATTTTAGAGCCTACGGCTCATGGACTTCAGTCCGTGGATAAAGATGCACCTCCTGATTATCGAGAGCCGTAGGCTCGGTTCATATCAATTCGTATGGAATTTAAATTTGATTTGCAACCTTCGTTTCCTAAAGTCAAAATAATTAATAATGCACGTGTGAAATTCATTGAAATCGATTTCACAGAATAAAAATAAATAGACGAAAAAAACAGGCTGAAAAAAATTATCGTTAATGGAGTGGACGAACACGTCCATTGTTTTCTGGAATTGAAGCCGGTAGTCTCCATATCTGAATTGCTTAAGAATATTTAGAGATTTTGAAAAAAGTTTAATGTTTCGTTTGACGAGCGGTATATTTTCCAGGATCTGATATGAACCGAGCCTACAGCTCTCCGTGATATTGCAGCGTTCACTGTCCACGGACTGAAGTCCATGGTTACAAAATGATCCGAGCCTACGGCTCTTTGATAGTTTAGATTCTATATATTTCATAAACTTTATTAAATCGGGAGAGAATCTTGACACTTTGATTTTAAGCGAACACATCAAATTCCAAATAACCCACCATCCACAAGGAATAATAAAATAATTGTACTTTTGAAATAGAAATATGATCCGGATCATTGTTTTTACATCTGTATTATTCTATGTATTGGCCTCTTCCGGTCAAAATTGCCATTGCCCTGAATTCAAAGATAAAAGACCTTATCTGAAGAATGAGCTGGGGCTTAAGATGGGGATTAATCTTTACAGAACACCCGCATTCCGAAGTCCTGCCTTGGCAGATAGACTCGGTAAAATAAATTTCATTACCGGTATAAACTACAAAAGGCATTTCAATAGAAATGCGATACAATTAGGATTGAATTATTATTTCTCTAAATTTAATATTGATAATTATTATTATAAAAATGAAGGCCAGGGAAAAATAGGCGAATTGAAAATTGGCTATGAAAGAATATTTACCAATAAAAAATTACAGCTTTATTATGGCGCCGACCTTTCATTCGCCACTGGCCGGTTAAAGGCCGCAGCGGGAGCAATGGCGTTGTTGCTATGACATTAGAGCCTTACGATATTTATACCAAACAATTCGGGCTCTCTCCTACCCTGGGTTTCAATTATCCATTAGGATATAGATTCTCAGTTAGTATGGAATTAAGTATCCGGTGGATTTATTATACCAATAATGATCGTGAGAAACCGAATGCATCTGATAATAACAAATGGCAAAACAATATTTTTTTCAATCCCTTACAATTGCTTTCCGTTAATTACCATTTTTGAAAATTGATGATCAATAATTATCTTTCAAATACAAAAACATTGAAATCAACCAAACAAAGCAATAAAGCTTCTATAGCATCTGAGAAAAATTATACAAAATGGCTTGCAATCATTTTATTCGTCTTTGCTTTTCTTTTATATTTTAATACCCTCAATCACAATTATGCCTATGATGATTATTCGGTGATCACCGGTAACAGGCTTATTGTTAAAGGCATTAAAGGCATCCCGGAAATCATCCAAAATTCCTATTGGTATGGGATGACCGGCAAAAATGAAGCCGTATATAGGCCCCTACCGCTGGTGATGTTTGCATTTGAATGGCAGTTGAGCCATAGCAAACCGGCCCTGGGTCATTTTATCAATATCCTGCTTTATGCCTTAACCGCGGTATTTTTATTTTCTTTCCTGAAGAAATTGTTTGCATCCTCTACTATAATGATCCCTTTCATTATAACTGTTTTATGGTTGGTACATCCGGTTCATACCGAAGTGGTTGCTAATATAAAAAGCCGTGACGAAATCCTCGCTTTCCTTTTCGGGATTCTATCTTTCACGTTTCTTCTAAATTTTGCAAAGGATAATAAAATTTCTGATCTCATCATTGGTGGTTCTTGTTTTTTCCTTTCTTTGTTATCCAAGGAAAGTGCGATTACCCTGGCCTTGATAATTCCATTGACTTTCGTGTATTTTATTCCTGCAGCCAAATCCAATATTATTAAAATTTCACTTTTAATATTTTTGGTTGTCGGTATTTATCTCGGACTAAGAAATTTAATACTTACCAGCACATTCACAAGTTCCGGCCTGGCGATAAACAATTCTTTATTTGCTACCGAAGATCACCTGATAAGATTTTTCACCGCTACAAAGATCCTTTGCACCTACCTGGTAAAGCTCATATTTCCGAATACACTTTCCAGCGACTATTCATTTAATGAGATCCCTTTAGTTTCCTATTCCTCTCCGGAGGCCCTTATTTCACTATTGATTTACGCTGGCTTACTTACCTATTCCATTGTCGGGATCAGAAAAAAAGATCCTGTGTCTTTTGGCATCCTTTTCTATCTGGTCACAATTTCAGTGGTATCCAATCTGTTTTTTCTGAGCGGCTCCACGATGGCTGAAAGGTTCTTATATACCCCCTCGCTTGGATTTATTATAGCATTTGTATTTATAATTTATAAGCTCTTCAAAATACCTACTACGCGATCATCTGGTTTCAATACCGATTTCAATACATTTTATAGAAATAAATACCCTGTAATTCTTCTTTTATTGATCCTCGGATTATGCGCCTTCAAAACCATCGGGCGCAATGCAGATTGGAAAGATAATTATACCTTGTTTTCTGCCGATATCCATAATTCGCCAAACAGCGCTTTATTAAAAGTATTTTACAGCAAGGAATTGATGG
>JBBRJE010000370.1:0-3036 GCA_038219845.1 Bacteroidia bacterium | reverse complement strand
CATTGAATGCTGCTGCTCGATTTTTTTGTCTGGATGCTATGGCCCTGGTAGGCGAAAATTTTACCTGCAGGATTTTCTCCCAGCGTAGTCATTAATTTGGTGAAGCTTGTTTTTAGTTCAAAGAAACGGTCGAGCTGATGCACCAGTGTTTCGAAATTTTTTTCAATTGAGAATTCGTGGCCATCATGCTTAAAGCTACCTTTAATTTTTACAGCACTTTTGGTTTTAATGCTATGCTCCTCCTTGTAAGAATGTTCCGTATGGCTTATGCTGGCATTAGGTGTAATAACGCCCTTCACTTTCACGGAAGAAGTTGAGGATGATTCAATATCAGAATTAAAATCAGCGCTGATTTCAATTTCCAGCTCTGTATCGGGGAATACATCAACCCTTGCCCTTACTTTTTTCTCACAGGTATTCGCATTGATATGATAACGGATCGGACTTGCCTTCCAGGGGAAGTTTAAAATTGTAAGCGATGAATAGGCGTTAAATTTCAGCTTGCTGCTTGTATTCTCTTCCGTTTTTTCACTAAAGCTAAATGTTTTATTTTTATGGGTATCGCAAGGACCGGAGATTCCTGCGACATCGCAATCAATCACCGCAGGCTTATTCTTGCTGCCAGCAACAACCTGAATCACTTTGGGCTTGGTTGCAGATCCAGCCACAATGGAACCTCCGCCTTCCTTAGAAATATTCAGGTTAGAAAACTTGCATTGAATAGCCTGCTGATTTTTAGATTTCTGCGCAGGTGAAGGCGGCGTAGTACCCTGTCGGGCATGAGGACAGGCGGCGGTGGATTGTTTGGCTTTTTTTCCCGGCCTCGCTTTCTTTTTCTTTGATTGCTGCTGGTCTTTCAATCCCTTGTCACGCGATTCCTTACCCTGTGGCGAAGATTCTAAATCACTTATGACATACCAATAATTATGATTTCCTCCCATAGAATCCGAACTTTAAAGCATTAAAGAGTAATTTATTTTTTTCTGCGGGCTCCCGGTCAGGCCAGAAAAGTATGTTTTGCAGCTTTGGTGGGAGCGGGTCATCATTTAGTTCGGCGAAGGTACAGTGCAAATCAAGAAATAATTCATAATCGGTTTCTAATTCATAATCATAAACTTCAGCTTTTTTTACAATTCCCGAAACGTATTTCCTTAATTCTGGCAATTCCTTTTTATCGGGGAAATTATTTTTTACATATTCAACCATGAGATCAATAAAATGTTCCAATTGTTTACTCTCTATGGCTTTTAGTTGTTCTTTTGTGATTCTTAGCATAGTTGTGTTTGCTGCACAAAATAATAAAAACAAATGATGATAAAATAATAAATTTTAAAATGATTATCTTTCATTGATAGAACATGATATTTTCTCTAAAAGAAATCCCGCTTCTTCCGCAATTATGAATTCATCCTGGAAGAAATTGAATCAATCCAAAGGATTAAATTTGGTTTTTTTGATTGGCTTCAGGGCGTTCTCACGCGCTTTCTGCTCTGCGTCTAACTTCGTCTTATCTATAAGCATTTTACCTTTTGTTTCAGGATTGGCGTTATTTGCCATTCGTTCGATTTCATCCACTTTCCCAGTATCAGGCCGGCCGTCATATATTTCACGTTGCACTTTATTCTCCAGTGTTTTCTCATTTACATTAGGTGTATTGATATTTGTATTGGGTTTGGCTTTATTCACTTCGCTATTGATCTTTGCATCCAACATTTGTTCATTGGGAATGTTGGAAGTATTCGGTTTCACTTTGTTGATTTGCCTGTTGGCTTCATTCTCCACCAGTGCTTCATCCAGCTTGGGCTGAGAAGCAAAAGGGTTGGTGATATTTATTTTACCGGCCAGTTCCTTTTGAATTGCCGATATCTGTTGCTCGGGTGTGGGAATATTCGGGTTATATAAAGTGGTGCCAGGCATGGTGATCACCACGCCGTCATCGCGTACTTCCTTGTTTTCCGCTATATTCTCAATGATTTTTGTTTTTAGCTGCCGGTCGACAAAGCTAAATACCAGAAGCCTGTTGGGGTCTACATCTTCAACAATAAAGCTTTGGATTGGGCCGAAAAAATCACTGAGCTGTGTGGTATCGCAGGTAGGCAAAAAAACTCTCAGTACCCGCGGATCGTAAAAGCGAAAATACAATTCCTGTCCCTGCTCTGTTTGAACCATTAAAAATTTACGAAAATGTTTATGCAGCTCCTCCATGCTCCCTTTACTGATAATAAATATACCCCAGGCATTGCCCCAGCCACGGTCGGTGAGCCAGCTTCCAAATTCGGTATCATTTTTATAAGGAAATAAATAGGGGGCTACAGTGGTTAAAAGCTCTTCACTTCTGCCTTTATACAAGCTCAGAAAATTGGTTTGCAGCTTCTGGGCAGTATTCAGCTCCCCGAAAATGCGCGCAGCATCCAGTATGGCATAGGTAGGCTCAAGTTGTTTTAGGGTTTCGTGAAGCATGAAATTATGGAAGTAAGGAATGAAATATTTTATCTATACTGTCTTCGAAATTATTAAAATAAATGGAGGGTGTACTTTCATGTTTTCCACCTGCCCGGGTAAGATCTGAGAACATAAAACCAACAATCGTGATAGATATATTGCCATTCTTTGATACCTCACTTTGTAGAATCGCTATCAGGTCATGCAGGGCATCACGGCTTTGAAGTATCGAGCTGCCATGTTTCTTGTAACCTACCAGCAGGCAGCCTTCGGTGTCGGCTGCATGGTTGCCGCTATGGATCCTTACCCCGGTAAAATTTGGCACTTTCATAAGCAGCGGCAAATTAATCTTGAATCGTTTCGACATCGTAATCTGGATATCGTAGGTGCCGAAAGGAATAGCGGTTTGCCCGTAAACCTTTAAGGAGTCGGTATTTCTAACAACATCTTCCAGCGTATGACAAAAGAATTTGCCATCAATGCTTAAATCACCGATGGTGTAACTGTCTTTAAATTCTGTTCTGTGTAAGAGGAGCTGCATAAAAGTGTTTGAATGAGGTTTTTTTTAGTGCTTAATTTTTCTGCTGACGTAAG
>JBBRJE010000369.1:0-3041 GCA_038219845.1 Bacteroidia bacterium | reverse complement strand
GGAATTTGGTATTATTCCGGCAATTTCCCCTATTCGTTCGCGTTATTACGTTTTAATTCATTATGCATCAAATTCAAATGCTGCCTAGCCGGAAAAATCTTGGTGTTTTTGTCCTGGTGCTTACCATGCTATGTGGTGTATTAACTTCCTTCACGCAAACGACAGATACCCTGACTATGGGCAAGCTTAAGCTGGAAGCACCAGCCTCCTTCAATGCCCGTATTAAAAATTCGCGCTTGATCGTAACAGGCGAAAATCATCATTATATTACGCTGAACAGAACCGTGGAGCTGGCGTTTCTGAGGCTTCTTCACGATGAATGCCAAGTCAATGATTATGTGATTGAGCAGGGATATTCCACCGGCATATTGATCAATAATTATATCCGGGGAGATACGTCTTACCGTAAGATATTGCACTGCCTAACTTCGTATCCTTATTTTCTATTATTCGATTCGATCCGGATATTTAATCATGATCTGCCGGTAGGTAAGCAAATTAGTGTTCATGGGATAGATATCGAAAGAGAGATTTCCGCCCCGGTATATTTATTGGATAAGCTTCTACCCACGGTTTTACCTGAAGATGATTCCCTACTATTGGAAATTGAAACCATCAAAAGCCTTGCTGCACGGCATTATTATCTTTTCGACAGCATCAATTATTTTTATGATCCGGAGTACACTTATGAATACGGAGGGAGAAGCGGAGCAATTTATAATGACCGTTATTATTCTTATGATGAGAAACCTTTAAAGGAAATATTGAAAAGTTTTAAGACGAAAAAAAAGAGTTATGAAATGTACCTGAAGGGAGATTTTACGGAATTCGAAAAGATCATGAATAGTATTGAACAATACCTGCGAATGGAATGATAATTCTTATGAAAATACGGAACAGAATTATTTATTCCGGGAGCAGGTGATGTATAAAAATATGAAGAAGCTCCTGGCAGATACCACGAAAACTTATTATGGCCAGTTTGGCAGGATGCATATTGCGAGATATGTACAAAATGAAAATGAATATTATAATTACCGTTCATTCATCACCCGGCTCATGGATAACGATACGACACTAAAGTCAGGGATTACGGCAGTGGCGCTGGTGTATTCGGATGAGCGGAAAGAATACCCGAAGGATAAGGATGATTGGGGAAAATTTGCCTCCTCTTTTTCCAATAACAAGGCGCCGCTGCTCACCGGTATCGACAGTGTGAATTATCCTGAAATAGCTAAAAAGTATGATTATGCTTTATTGTTCAAAGATGAAAAATCATTCGATACGTATTCAAATGATTTTATTGATTTGAAAGATATTGGGACCCTGGAAGCGGGCTTGATTTTTAATAGCAATCCAGGAATGAGCTATATTAATGAAAAGCTCGGATCAAATTATCCGCAGAGCCTGCTGCTCCTGCATTTGAGGATATGTGTCCTGGCCGATAATAATCTGTATTTCAATTTTGGCGGGTTCTATGGAGTGAACACGCCGAAGCGGGAAATTAATGACAGTGTTTTTATTAAGTTTGGTAAGAGTTCTCTTTACAGCAACCTGGGATATAATTTTTACATTGGAAAAAGAATTGTGATCGCTCCTTATGCCGGAATAGGGATTGACTTCGCCCATTTATCTTATACTCTTTTTAAGAATATCCAGGATTCCGTTTCTTATTCCCGAGCCGCAATCCATAAAAAGTATTCGAATAATGCATTCATTGTAAACACAGGATTAAATATAAAAATATTTCCAACCGAAAATTATTTTCTTACAGCAGAGTGTAATTATTCCTATGATTTATCAAACAAATCCTGGATTTACAATAAGCATCAACAGATTGTGAATTTTCCGGAATACAGCCATACCGGCTTATATTATATGCTGGGCATGGGTTTTACAATACACTAAATACTTTATTCCACCCAACTTTTATAGTATCCGGGGTCTTCGCAGCCCATTGCTTCAGCGGTGAGCATCAGTGGATGAAAAGGATCGATCATCACAGCGAGCTCTTTTGTTTCTTTTTTTCCGATGCTGTTTTCCACGGTGCCCGGATGCGGGCCATGCGGGATGCCTTTGGGATGCAGGGAGATCATGCCGCGCTCCACATGCTTGCGGCTCATAAAATCTCCATCAACATAATACAAAACCTCATCGCTGTCCACATTGCTATGGTTATAAGGAGCCGGGATGCTTAACGGATGATAGTCGTACATTCGCGGCACAAAGGAGCAGATCACAAAATTATGCCCTTCAAAAGTTTGATGTATAGGTGGAGGCATATGCACCCTGCCTGTGATTGGTTCATAATTATGGATGCTGAAGCCAAACGGATATTGATAGCCATCCCAGCCCACAGCATCGAAAGGATGCGCGCCCAATGTATAAGGATAAATACGGTCCTGCTTTTTTATCAGTACTTTAAAATCACCCAGCTCATCATGTGGCCGCAGGTTGCGCGGCAATTTAATATCCCGTTCACAGTAAGGCGAATGTTCCAGCAATTGACCATTGGAATTAAGATACCTTTTTGGTGAACGGATAGGAGAGAAGCTCTCGATAATTAACAGCCTGTTTTGTTCATCATTAAATTCCATCTGGTAAATGATGCCCCTCGGGATCACAAGATAGTCGCCATACTCAAAAGGGATCTCTCCGTACAAGGTTTTAAGAAGCCCGCTTCCTTCATGCACAAAAATTACTTCATCGGCTTCCGCATTCTTATAAAAATAATCCGTCATGCTTTTTCGTGGGGCAGCGCAACAGAGGTAGAGATCCTTATTGAACATTAATACTTTCCGGGATTCCAGGTAATCATCGGCAGGCGGGGCATTAAAAGTGAGGAAGGAGCGGTTTTGCAGATTGCTTTCAAGCTGTGCCACGGGCTTTACACTGTAGGAGTCGCCTATATTTTTCACCAGGGTGGGTGGATGACAATGATATACCAGACTGTATATGCTGCTGAAGCCCTCGGTGCTTACCAGCTCCTCCGAATATAATGTGCCATCGGGTTTGCGAAATTGCGTATGACGTTTCGGGGG
>JBBRJE010000368.1:0-3048 GCA_038219845.1 Bacteroidia bacterium | reverse complement strand
TTCGAATGCAAAACCGAATACAACTACGATAGGTGCAACAGTAAGCTTTACCGGACTGAATATATCTTCAGAGCCGCTCATCAGGATGAAGCCAAGGGTAATGATCACCAGGCCGATGATCATAAGGCGGTAGTTCTGCCTGCCAAAAGCATAGCTGCTCTGTGGCGTGATGGGTTTTTTTTCGGATTTAAGTGGTTTGATTGGTTGTGCCATTTATTTTGAGATGATAAATTTAATATAGTTTATAGGCGCTTCGTCCTAAATATTTGCGCATAATAATTAAACTGCTCGACAAAGTTATAATAATCCCGGTTACTAAAATAATTGCATAGATAACGGTAAGATGTAACGGATTGAATACCTCCTTTGTTACAGGAAATGTTTTGGTAATAAAAAATACGGAAGCCGTGATCAGGGTGATGGCGATTAGGGCGCCAAGAAAACCCTGAACGATAGCCGTGCTTAGGTAAGGCCCTAAAATAAAGCGCTTGGTGGCCCCTACCAGCTGCATGCTTTTAATTAAAAAACGCTGGGCATAAAAGCTGAGACGTATGCTATTATCAATCAAAGCCAGTGAAATTATTAAGAGCAGCACTACCAGTATTAAAAAAATAATAGACAGATTTCGCAATTCCCTTCCTACATTCTCTAATACAGGCCTGGCATATTTCACCTCATATACACCATCCGATTTTTCCGCCTTCTGAATCAATGCCTGAAGATTTTCATCATCCGATTGCTCATTATTGATGAATACTTCCAGCGATGCTTTCAAGGGGTTGTATTGCAATACCTGGGTAAAATCTTCCCCAAATTCCTGCACGAAACTTTGAGCTGCCTCATCTTTGCTAATGAAATGTGTCTCACGAACCAGGGTATTATTTTTTAAATCGGATTCAAGATTCTTGATTTTTTCATCCGCCGCATTATCATCAAAAAAAACTTCAAACTTAATATTGCTCTGAACCTCTTTACTCAGGGTATAGGCGCTCCAGAAAAATAAGCTAAAGCCCCCCAGCACGTACAATACCAGAGCAATGCTTATAATTACCGGTAAGGTATTGGAATGTCGCTTATATATACGTTCGTTGGCCAAGGATCTTTAAATCTATTAGTGTGCGAAAATAGTTAAACAATTGGTGATTGACAATGGAATGGATGAATAATTAATAATTGACAATCAATGTCCTTTAGTTAGGATTAGTACCGCTACGTGGTTGGTTTTAACACAGAGGACGCGGAGTTAAAAATACACGCAAAGGGCACAGAGAAATGCAGTGTATAAATCTATAATTGTTTTCCTCTGCGCCCTTCCCGCCCGAAGCGGCGGGATGTATTTAATCTCTGTGTTCTCCGTGGTAAAATGCATTTCTTTCCGCGAAGCGGAAACATGAACCGATCTTATATTAATTAATAAATACTTAACTAAATGACATTGAATTGACAATGAATAATTGACAATGTACAATTATCAATCACATTTGTATTTTCATTGTTAATTATTAATCGTTAATTATTAATTCCTACTGCATCAGATACGTAAGACTCATTTCCAGCGCTTTCCTCGAGATCCCCGTTGCCTTTGGATTAAATTGATGCACCCGTGTGAGCGCCTGGCGAATCGTTCGGCTTGCATCATTAAATATCGCTTCATCAGTGAGCGCAATATTTTGCTGCATGCAATAAGAGAAAACCCTGGCCATGCCGCAATTGGCGATGAAATCAGGGATCACACTCACGCGGGCATCAGCATCAGAGGCAATGGTGCCGAAAAATATTTCCTGGTCGGCAAAGGGCACATTGGCGCCGCAGCTGATCACCTCTAGCCCATTCTCAACCAAAAGCTCTAAATTGTTTTGCGTAACCAGGCGTGAAGCAGCCGCCGGGATAAATATTTCCGCCCCGCAGTTCCATACCTGCTGGTTCACCGCATCGAATGATAAGAGCTCATTATTTTTAAGTTTATTCCCTTCACGTGTAAGAAACAAATTTCGTACTTCCGCCGGACTGTATCCGTTCACTTTTATAAGACCGCCATCGCGGTCGATGATACCGGCGATGCCAACCCCCATCTTAGATAGATAAAATGCGGCTGCTGCGCCTACATTCCCCCATCCCTGGATGATGGCTGTTTTCCCCTTGATCATGCCTCCCCAGAGATCATAATAATGGCGCACGGCCTCAGCTACACCATAGCCGGTGATCATATCAGCCACTGTATATCCCTTACTTAGGTCAGGAGTATATCTTTCATCATCCAATACCTTTGACACAATCGTTTGAAGGTTGGAAATAAATTCGTTCTTCACTTCCGCGCTTGCTTTAAAATGCCCGTTGACCGTGCCTTCCTGCGGATGCAATAAGCCCAATTCTTTTGTTATTGGAATCACTTCATGGATCTCATCAACATTAAGATCGCCACCGGTGCCATAATACGATTTGAGTAAAGGCAATACCGCCTTATACCAGCGTTGAAGGACGCCATACTTACGTGGGTCGCTCGGATCAAAATTGATTCCCGATTTAGCCCCTCCGATATCCGGCCCGCAGATGGAAAATTTTATTTCCATGGTCTTGGCTAGTGAAGTAACCTCGTGCTTATCCAGACCCTTACGCATACGTGTGCCACCACCGGCGGAGCCATTTCGAATATTATTGATAACCACCCAGCCTATCGCTTCCGTTTCGTTATCATGCCATTCAAAAACTATTTCGGGAGCTTTGCTTTCAAAGCGTTTTAAAAGATCTTTCATATGGGCAAAAATACAAATGAATAATGAAGAATGAATAATTCATAGCGAAACGTTAGATACCTGATCTACGTAGAAAGAAAAATGAAAAGCGAAAACCCATTTAAAAACAAAACCTGATATTCCTAATTTGTATTTTAATGTCGTTTAATAAAGTTTTTATTAATGTAAAATCGGTTCAGGTTTCCGCTTCACGAAAAAAAATGCATTTTAACACAGAGATTAAATACATCCCGCCGCTTCGGGCGGGAAGGGCGCAGAGGAAAACAATTATAGATTTATACACATGCATTTCTCT
>JBBRJE010000367.1:0-3052 GCA_038219845.1 Bacteroidia bacterium | reverse complement strand
ATGATGAACTGGAATGTTGCAGGCGATGCAATAGCGGCGATATCTTTAATTATTTTAAAGTCGGGTTTGAAATGATGCAATTTTATATTTAGCACGCCACTTGCTTTTCTTAAATGATACACCTGGTAAAGTACGCCTATGCACCTGCCTATGGTAGTAGCAATTGCCGCACCTGTAACGCCGCATTTTGGAAAAAAAGCAATTCCAAAAATAAATAATGGATCAAGGATGATATTAAAAATATTGCCTATCCATAAGCTCTTCATAGCTATGGCGGCATTCCCGGCGCCACGGAAAATACCATTGATAAGGAACAATAAAACGATAACAACATTTCCTCCCAGCATGATTCTGCAATAGGAGAGACCTGTTTTAATTGCTTCATCCTGGGCACCCATAAGCTTTAAAATGTCTTCTGCGAATATCACCCCCGGAATTCCCAAGGCCAGGGAAGCAAAGATGGCAAGCATGATCGATTGCGCTCCTGCATGGCCGGCTTCTTCGTAATTCTTCTCTCCCACACGTCGGGCTACAATGGCCGTTGCTGCAGCGCTCATTCCAATACCAACCGAATAAACAATGGTTATTACGGATTCAGTTAAACCCACCACAGATACAGCATGAATGCCCAGCTTATTCACAAAAAATATATCTGTCACGGCAAATATTGATTCCAGCGCAAGCTCCAGCATCATGGGGATTGCGAGCAATATTACAGCTTTACGCAGGTCAATGGTTGTGTAATCATATTCATCTCCACGTATCGCAGATTTTATTATCGTATAATAATGTGATAATTTATTTTTTGGTGAAGCGCTGATTTCCATTCCTTTGATTCATGCAATTTTAAGGAAAATAAAGTATGATTTTATATATAATAACCATTGTGATATTTTATCCACCAATATAATTCATTTAGATATGAACCGAGCCTACTGCTCTCTGTAATTTTAAAGCGTTTCCGTGTCCACGGACTGAAGTACTTGGTTACAAAATGATCCGAGCCTACGGCTCTTTGATTGTGTATATTGTCACGACAAAATCACAATTTAATCTTCACTCCTCCATTTACAACAAAGCCATCCAGAGGTGCATAAATATCCCTGAATACAGGATTGGATAAAGGTCCGGTATAAATGTTTTCAAAACGTGTTTGCCTTGCATCCAGGAAGTTTTCAAAATTGATAAATACAGAATACCTTTTCCAGAGCCTTTCTGCCATAAAACCACAAAGCCAATAATCTCTGCCCTTTGTACCATCACTTAAAATTTGTGGACTATAATAATATCCTTCAAGGCCCAGCTTCCATTTTCCTTCCATCTCATACATCAAAACAGCATTGACCCGATTTTTTGGCGTCAGAGCTTTAGGAGTTTGAATGGAGCCAATATGTGTTTTTGTATCTGTATAAGTATAGCCTAAAAATAGCTTCAGATCATGATAACCAATTTTAATATTGGTTTCAGCGCCTTTGCTATCAATATGTCCATCAATATTTACCAGGCGCGATATGCCATTGCCGGCGCTTTCCAGGCTTAAAGGATTGTTTAGATAAGTATAAAAGAAAAGCTGGTTAATGCTGAAGCTGATTTTATCATTGAAAAAGGTGGTGCGGTAATTTATATCACCATTCACACCATAGCTCTTCTCCAATTTATTCGATGAATTAATTGGCAGGACACCCTTATATTGAATACGTTCTGTTTCTTCAGTGAAAATTGTAGGAGGCTTATATCCGAAACCACCACCAATACGCGAAGAAATTTTCTTGTCTTTTTTAAGAAGGATTGAAAGTCGCGGTAAAATAACAGGTTCATAATTTACAATATAGTCCATTCGAATTCCTGTTTCAATATGGAGCCAGTTTGTGATTCGCGTAGTGTTTTGAACAAACACGCCATAGGTATTTTGATTATAATCCCTTAATGGAAATGTATCTTGTTTCTTCTCAGAAAACTGATCGGTCCAAAGGTTCAGGCCTGCAATCCATTCTGATATTTTTCCATGATTAGCATAATTGAATTCGGAAAAGCTTGCCTTTTGCGAACCATTAAAAGTATAGCCCGGAATTTGAATCAGGCGATTAAAATAATTATAGCTGTTCTTAAAAGTTAGATGGCTGCATATACCAAAAGCATGCTCTAAAGACCATTGCGTAGTGATGCGTTTTGTATTATTCATCTCAAAATAATTGTGAAGGCTGTCTCTTTCGCCTTTGATATAATGCATATCTCCACCCGTACGTTTCTCAAATCCTGTATTTACTCCAAGGATCAAGCTGGTCTTTTTTGTAAAGTTGTAAAAAAGTTTTGGATTAAATTTATAACGCTCATATTTTGGAATGGCTGAAAGGTCAATGTTTGCAGGATCATAGGCCATGCTGCTATTCCTTGAAGTATAGAAAGTAAGCCCCAATTTTTTAAATTGCTTGCTATAAAAACCATCGAGATCCAGTCCTTTTGCAGAAGTGCCATTGATAAGAAATCGCAGCTCTCTTTCTTTCTGAGGAGTTTTAGAAATGAGGTTAATCAATCCCGAGATCGCCCCTCCACCATATAAAGTTGAAGAAGACCCTTTAACCACTTCGATCTGTTTAAGGTCGAGGGGTGGTGTTTGCAACAATCCCAATCCACCTGAATAACCAGCATACAATGGAAAGCCATCCTTAAGTATTTGTGTATATCTGCCATCCAGGCCCTGGATCCTTATTGATGCATTAGCTGATGTAGCAGAAGTTTGCTTGGTTTGAATCCCGGTGCTTTCACTCAATACCATTCGAATATCGCCGGGCTTCATATTCGCCTTTTCATCGAGCTCTTCTCCTGCGATAAATTCTACACGAGTAGGAATAGCTGAAATGCTTCTTGTACTTCTGGTAGATGAAATAATCACTTCTTCTATCAGTTCGCTTTCCGGGCCGAAAGAGATCAATGTATCTTTAAGAAATACGATCAGGGTATCCTGCATTGGGAAAGTGATCGAATCGAACCTATCCCGGAAACCGAAATATGAGAATTTCACGCGGAGTTTTCCATCTGGTATGTTGGAAAT
>JBBRJE010000366.1:0-3072 GCA_038219845.1 Bacteroidia bacterium | reverse complement strand
ATTAAAAAATATTATCATTACCTTTTTATGCGCCAAGCTGGTGATTGAAAATCCTTCCTTTACACTGGGTATGATGCTGGCCGTAAGTTATATCATTGGCCAGATGAACGGACCAATAACACAGCTGGTGAGCTTCATCCTGAGCCTGCAGGATGCCCGGCTTAGCTTGGATCGCCTTGCAGAGATCCATAATAAAAACGATGAAGTGATGAATGAAGAAAGCACAATAAAAATTCTTCAGAATGATATGTCTTTCTATATTAAAGACCTGGTATTTCAATATACAGGCCCTGATAGCAAGAAGGTGCTTGATGGCCTAACGCTTAAAATTCCAGCTACTAAAATAACTGCGATCGTTGGAAGCAGCGGCAGTGGTAAAACCACCCTGCTTAAAATGCTTCTTAAATTTTATGAACCGGTGAGCGGGGAATTGATGCTCGAAAAACTATCTCTTAAAAATGTTGATTATAAAACATGGAGAAATTGCTGTGGGGTTGTGATGCAGGAGGGTTTTATTTTCAATGATACAGTTGCGGCGAATATAGCCGTGAGTGATGATGCCATCGATACGGAGAAATTGATGCATGCCTCTGAAATTGCGAATATCCGGTCGTTTGTGGAACAAATGCCCCTCGGATTTAATACAAAAATTGGTCAGGAAGGCATTGGCTTAAGCACCGGCCAAAAGCAACGTATCCTGATTGCAAGAGCAGTTTATAAAAACCCGGATTACCTATTTTTTGATGAGGCTACAAGCTCACTGGATTCAGAAAACGAAAGGGTGATTATGGAGAACCTGAATAAATGGTTTCATAAAAAAACAGTAGTAATAATTGCCCACCGCCTGAGCACCGTAAAAAATGCCGATCAGATCGTGGTAATGGATAATGGTAAAATAGTGGAGACAGGCAATCATGAGCAGCTGGTGAAAAGTCAGGGTTATTACTTCCAGCTGGTTAAAAACCAATTGGACCTGGAACGCATGGCAACAATAAAATCGAGCTGATTTTAATCATTTAATTATTAAAGTACAATGGCCGAAAAAAATAATACAATAAAGGATGAAATTTATTCGGAAGAAGTAGATGAAATAATTTCTAATGTTCCTTCCTGGACCATAAGATGGGGGATATCCGTTATCTTTCTTATCATTATTTCATTATTCGTCTTTTCCTATTTCATAAAATATTCTGATACAGTAACCGGGAAAGCAGTTATCACCACCACTACTCCGCCATTAAAGCTTGTAACCAAAACATCCGGCAAAATACAGCACCTGTTTGTCACCGACACTTCGCATGTGAAGGCTGGTGATATGATCGCTGAGATTGAGAATCCCACATCTAAGGAAAGCATCGATAACCTATTGGCTTATGCAAAGCAAGTATCGACTGCACTGTATGGATTCAGAACCTTACCTTCATATCAGGGAAATCATCGTTCGTTCGGGGATTTAGAAAGCACTTTTTCTGAACTTAATAGAATGATCAGCGAATACAATTCATTCCTGGCCAATCAATATGAATCACAGAAAATTTCCAATATCCAGATTCAGATCTATAGCTACCGGGATATTGTGGAGATCAGCAGGCGACAGATGCAATTGCTGGAAAATGATTTGTCAAATATGACTGTGAGGAATAAGATAGATAAGGATCTTTTGCAAAAGGGAGTGATATCGCAAACAGAATATTTGGAGGAAGAGAACAAGCTTAGACAAAAGCAAATGGATGTTTCTGCCATGCGCAAAACGATAGAAGAAACCGAGATCACCATAACGCAACTTCAGAATCAGATCATGGAAACCCAGATGGGTAAAGGGGGGAAATCCTTAACCCTGGTTCAGGGGATCAAGACGGCAGTCAACCAGATCATGAGCTATAGCCAGAACTGGGAGCAGAATTTCATTATCAAATCACCTGTCGACGGGAAGTTATCCTATCTCTTGCCATTGCATCAAAATGAATATGTGCAGGCCGGCACCGAATTATTTGCTGTGCTTACCAATTCAGAATATTATTTAGGTATTGTATCGATCCCCCCTGCCGGTTTCGGTAAAGTATCTCTGGGACAAATGGTGAAAATTAAAGTAGACAATTACCCTTATGCTGAGTTTGGAGTGTTGGAAGGGAAAGTTTCCAATTTGTCGCCTATTGCGAACAAAGACGCCTACAGGGTGGAGGTAGCCCTGGTGAACGGGATGAATACCAATTATAAAAAGCAGCTGGATTTCAAGTCAGATATGACCGGCAATGCAGAGATCATTACTAAGAATATGCCGCTGCTCTTTCGTTTTTTCAATAGTTTGAGAAGCGTCTTTGTTTCTAAATAAGTTTAAGGATTCTGCTTGAATTTTATAAGCCCCGGTTATTAAATTAAGGCAGCAGATCGAAAAGAAATCAAAAGTTTTATGGATCACGACCACTCAGATCATCATCACAGCCATCAGATTACGGGTGTTAACAGTGCCTTCATTATTGGGATTATCCTCAATCTTTCATTTGTGGTTATTGAATTCATCCTGGGTTACATTTATTCTTCGCTTGCCCTGGTAAGCGATGCCGGGCATAATCTTACCGATGTATTGGGATTATTTTTCTCGCTTTTTGCCTTCCGGATGATGAAGGTGAAGCCTACTGAGAATTATTCGTATGGATATAAGAAGCTAAGCATCCTGTCTTCATTGTTCAATGCGATTATCCTTATTTTAACTACGTTCTTTATTTTTTATGAAGGAATACGCCGGATCAATCACCCCGCCTTCATTGAAGGAGATATGGTTTCTATGGTCGCATTCGCAGGTATTTTTGTAAATGGACTTTCAGCATTTTTGTTTTTTAAAAACAGGGGAACAGATTTAAATATTAAAGGTGCTTACCTTCATATGCTTAGCGATGCCATCGTTTCTTTTGGGGTGGTTATTGCAGGACTTATAATCTATTTTACCCATTGGTATTGGCTCGATACCGCTATCAGTTTTATTATTGGTTTTGTCATTTTAATTTCCACCTGGACCTTATTAAATGATAGCATACGTTCGGCACTCGACGGGATGCCAAGAAATATAGATTT
>JBBRJE010000365.1:0-3072 GCA_038219845.1 Bacteroidia bacterium | reverse complement strand
AATGACCATCCAGATCCTGTTGGTTTTCAGAATGACCTTGCATATAGGGTTGGCTGGCAAACCTACTATATACTTAAGGGCTGGTATGATACTAAAACGAAAATAGAAGGGCTATAATATGAGCCCAAATAATAATTTTTTTTTGGTATCCTAAATACACCAGAATGTACAGTTCCTTTATTACAATTTAGCTATAATATTTTAAGCCAACCGAGTTTAAATTCGATGCGTTAATAAAATAATAATATCTTATTTGTTGCAATCATTAAGTGAATGAGTTTTATAAGCCATGTTCTCAAAGAATAAAAAAGGCTGCCGATGTACTCGACAACCTTTAATGAGGAACTTATATTCCCCGAGGTAAACCTTATTGCTGGCAGGTTGCGCTCCCGCAGAGCCTGTGTCCTCTTCAGATTTACATTAGCATGGTAACAAAATCCGGTAGTTTGAGGCAAGGGAGGAGAAATTGATTCTTTTAAATATTAATTGGAGAGATTTCTACCCTCCAGAACAGTATTTAATGAAAAACTCAATTCAAACAATACGTTATCAATTTGGAAAATTCTAAATTAAATTCCCCTAAGTTGTATAAATTTGTATGGTTAAAATTCAAGTTTCCCATTTTATGAACAAATATTTAATTATTGGTCTAATTGCGGTGTTAATCATTATTGCGGTTACCTATTTCGTTAAAAAGAACGAAGAGTTAACTCTACTGCGTTCCATATCCAATTTAGCGGACTGCACTCTTAATGAAAAATTGCAACAAGCATCCGAATCTCCAAGAATTCAAGTTAGTGGGTTTGTATTAAATAGTGATATTTAAAGCGGTACTTGATTGCTAAAGTGCAGAATTTCATCAAATTCCTTATCCCAAAAGTTCGAACTCTGGAGCATTGAGCCCACTCAAGGTATCCCCGCATTGGTGGGGTCTCTGATTTTAAATTGCTACTATGATTTTTTATGCACAATTTTATATTTTAGATTATTGAATTATTTCTTTAATATTCCTACCCTTTATAATCGGAAATAAGTATTTCTTCAAGGCTTATTTTATTCTGTTTCCAGTCATTGGTTTGATACTATTCTGGAAAGACTAATAGTCTAATTTCTTCTTTGGAACATATTTATTCAAATTTATAATTTCAGCAGTGTCCTGTAAACTTATTAATTCTTAAATCAATAACGCCAAACCCACGCCCAATGCAATGGCCACCAGCTTAAGACGGCTGAAGCTATGGTTCTCGCTGTTCTCAAATAAAATGGTTGTGGAAATGTGTAAGAAGGTGCCCACCACCAATGCCAGGATATTCTGTAATGAGGAAGGAGTAAAAAGAGACCATCCACTTAGGAGATTGCTGCTATATAATCCCATAAGCGACATCATCGAATAAAATATTAAGATTATATAATTTGTAAGCCGGGAATTACGATTATGACGTAACAAAGTTATTAGTGTGAACGCTGCCGGCGCTTCGTGTAAAGCCACACCATAAATTAAATTATTCCGCTGGTCTACGCTCAGCAGACCCGCATTGCTCATGGGCATGCCTTCAATAAAACTGTGGCAGCAAAGACCAATGATAATGGTCAGCGGCAATTTATTACGGCTATTGATATGATGCAGGTGGCCATGTTCAATACCTTTAGTGAAATATTCCAATACAATCTGAAAAAAAAATCCTGCCAGGATAAAAAGCCCGATACGGGTGCCATTGCCAGGCTGGTAAAGGGATGGAAGGATATCAATAATAGTTATTGAAAACAGGAATGCCCCGCTGAAAGCCAGGAATAATTTTAAAACGGTTTTATCAACGCTGCGCACCTGCATCGCAATCAATCCACCTAGAAATGGCAACAAAAATAAAAGACTTAATTTAAAATCCATATCAGGTTTTGTTTTTACGGTATAATAAAATAGCGTGCAAAATATTTATTTAAGATCAGCTGTAAAGATAAAGCAACGATGATTCCCAAGCAGGCGCCGGCCATGATGTCGAGAGGATAATGCACCCCCACATACACCTGTGCAAAGGAGATGGTTCCCGCCCAAAGCATGCCTGCAATAAGCAGCCATTTATTTTTTTTATAGAAGAACAGGCATAAAACAAACGCAATAGCAAAATGATTGGCAGCATGACTTGAAGTAAAGCTATAACCATCTCCACATTCAATGAGCGGTGTAAATTGTGTGGAAATCACTGCGTCATTGCATGGCCGATCACGATGTACCAATGGTTTAATTATTTTAGAGCTCAGGTTATCGCTGAGTAAAAGACATAAAGCCGCTACCAGGAGCATGCGTAAGCCAGTCCAGCGATATTTTATTAATAAAAAAACTCCGATGAGAAAATATAAGGGATACCAATGCTGCTTATGTCTGATCCAAGGGAATACCGCATCAAAGAATAAATTATGACAATGGTACTGGATCCATAGGAAAAGCTGATGATCAAAAGTGATGATGAAACCCATATCGAATTATTTCTTCAATGCAAGTATAACAACTCTATCACTATTTTCATGGAATATTTCTAAATCATAATTACCATAAACCTTTATAATTTCAAATCCGCAATGGTTTAAAATATTTTTGAAATCATCTGGGGTGTAAGCTCGAACACGTTCCACGAAATGGTAAGACTTTCCTTCCGCCTCAAAGTCAATGGTCTTTATAATCCGCTTCTGATGATATTCTTTAATTATATGGAATTCGATATCTCCTCTGCTTTCAATTCCGGAATAGGGAAGCAGGGGCAAAATTTTTTCTATATTGAAATAATCGATTACCAGGATACCGCCAGGCTTTAGCTGTTTATAACAGGCAGTTATAACATTAACATCATCCTCCGGCGATTCAAAATATCCAAAGCTGGTGAATAGGTTGAAAATATAATCGAAGTAGCTTAGATAGATTATTTCACGCATGTCCTTTACCAGGAAATGGAGTGTTTCATTTTCGTTTTTTTTCGCTTCAAGAATGGAGTTTTCGGACAGGTCAGTGCCCATTATATTTAAACCCAGCTTATTCAAGGTAATGGAGTGTCTGCCGGTGCCGCAGGCCAGGTCCCA
>JBBRJE010000364.1:0-3085 GCA_038219845.1 Bacteroidia bacterium | reverse complement strand
AAAAGGTTTATCACCGCCTGTCCCTTCTGTGCGTTTTGTATAAGGGCGTTTTTCTGAGCCTTCATTACTTCTATCACCGTAAGGCTTGCGGGCAAAAGGTTTATCACCGCCTGTCCCTTCTGTGCGTTTTGTATAAGGGCGCTTTTCCTGTCCCTCGTTACTCCGATCGCCGTAAGGCTTACGGGTGAAGGGTTTATCACCGCCCGTTCCTTCTGTACGTTTTGTATATGGACGTTTTTCAGAACTATTATTATCTCCAAATGTTTTACGTGCATACGGCTTGCTGCCGCTGCCTCCTTCGCTACTTTTATTATAACTGCGTTTTGGAGCATCGCTATTGCGTGGTGAAAAAGTGTTTGATGTTTTTGGGGAAGAGATGCGTTTTCTTCCCACTTTTTTCTTGTCGTCGTCCCGACGAGGTTTGCGTGAGTTCATATCGCGAAGATAGGCAATTTGGGTTTATTGGTTATAGTTAGACCGATGATATTGCATAATATAATTAACTCATTGACTTACTTTTTTTGTTGTTCGTTTTCAACCTGAATCGAGCCTTACAAAATAAATAGCCGGAACCCGGCTATATCTTTTTCCACTATTTGTGACAGAATACTATATTGCATCCTTAAACCTGATGAATATGAAAAAGTTTTTTTTTCTCCTGGTAATGGTAATGCTTCTAAAAGTTGCCGCAGCGCAGCAAGCGATTAATGGAAGTGTTAAAGATAAGAATACCGCGGAGGAACTTTTTGGTGCAATCATCGTGATCCAGGGAACGCAGACCGCAACGACTTCAGATATCAAAGGAAATTTTAAGCTCTTGCTCAAAGAGGGTGACAAAGCACCTTTAACGCTCGATATTACGATCATCGGTTATGAAAAAAAATCCGTGCTTGTCACCGATATTAATAAATTCCTCGCCATCAGTCTGAGTCCCTCTACCATTGGCCTTTCGGGTGTGGAAGTTGCCGCCGACCGTATCAAGCAAAAACAAAAATTAAACCCGCTCACTGTAGAGCAAATGGATCTGATCGCCATCAAAGAAACTCCTGCGGCTAATTTTTATGATGGGCTGGGCCAGCTTAAAGGGGTTGATATCACGGCGGCCAGTATTGGCTTTAAAGTTATTAATACCAGGGGTTTCAATAGTACCTCGCCGGTGCGCAGCCTTCAGGTGATTGATGGGGTGGATAACCAGGCGCCAGGATTGAATTTTTCATTAGGAAATTTTTTAGGCGCTTCAGAAATCGACGTGCATAGCGTAGATATCATCTCAGGGGCAAGCTCTGCCTATTATGGACCTAATGCATTCAACGGGGTAATCAGCATGAACTCAAAAGATCCTTTTAAATTTACCGGCCTGAGTGTGATGCAAAAAGTGGGGGAACGAAATTTGAATGAGACTGCCATCCGTTACGCCCAAAAATTTAAAAATAAAAAGGGGGAAGATTTTTTCGCGTATAAATTCAATATCTATTATATGAAAGCCCACGATTGGGAAGCCCTGAATTATAATGCCACAGATAACAGTAAAGCAGCTAAAGAAAATCCTGGTGGCTATGACGCGGTGAACCGATATGGTGATGAATATGTATCGGCCTTACAGGATTATTCCGCTAAAACCTTTCAACGCGATCATCCGGGTCTCGGAATTTTTTACCGCACAGGCTATCTGGAAAAAGACCTCGTGGATTATAATAGCCGTAACCTCAAGCTGGGCGCCGCTTTTCATTACCGTTTCAAGCCTTCACTGGAATTAATTTATGCTTCTAATTTTGGCTATGGCACTACCGTTTACCAGGGTGAGAACAGGCTGAGCTTAAAAGACATCACCTTTTATCAGAACAGGCTGGAGCTGAGAAAAGAAAATAAATGGTTTGTGCAGGCCTATGCTACCAATGAAAATTCAGGCAAAAGCTATGATGCGGTTTTCACAGCAGCACTGATGCAAAGGCAATCGAGCAGCTTTGAAAACTGGGCACAATCATATGAAGCGTACTGGCTGAATACGGTTGTGCCTAAGGTGCAGGCCCTGCCTGGCTTTCCCAAATACCAGTTTCCCAATCCCTATGATTATGCCAGGGCCGACTCGGTGATCAATGCCAATGACGACCTGATAAGACAATGGCATAAAGAATCGGAAACATTCGCCAATACAGGCAGATCATTTCTTAAAACCTCCGATTATTATGCCCCGGGGACACCGCAGTTTGATTCGATATTTAAGCTGATCACCACGCGTGATTTTTCGAATGATAAAGAAAAATATGGATCCCGTTTTTACGATCGTTCGGCCCTGTATCACCTCCGGGGTGAATATAAATTTACGCCAGTGTTTTGTGATATCATCACAGGGGGCAATATACGTTTGTATGCGCCCGTGTCGAAAGGTACTGTGTTTATTGATACCGGCAGCCGCGTGATTCACAATTATGAATATGGCTTTTATACGGGCTTTGAAAAAAAGATGATGGAAGACAAATTAAAAATTAATCTTACGGCACGACTGGATAAAAATCAGAACTTTAATTTTAACTTCTCACCTGCCGTCTCTGCTGTTTATGCAAGAAATAAAAATAATGTTTTTCGGGTTTCATTTTCATCAGCTATCCGCAATCCTACCTTACTCGACCAATACCTTAACTATAATGTAGGGCCTGCTATTCTCAAAGGAAATATTGATGGCTTTAAGCACCTGGTTACCATCCCTTCGCTGATTAATTGCCTGGATCACCAGGACACCACACTGCTCGTTCATTTTGATGTGGCCCCTGTGCAGCCAGAGAAGGTAAAGACAGTAGAGGCAGGATACCGGGGAACAATTTTTAACCGGGTGTATATTGATGCCAGCTATTATTTCAGCTTTTATAAAGATTTCATTGGATACAAGCTTGGCGCTGATGCACTCTTCGATAATTTTAACTGGCCTTATTATGTTCAGGTGTACCGCGTTGCTGCCAATACAAAAGACAAGGTAACCACCCAGGGCTTTGCAATGAATTTTAATTATTTCTTTAAAAAATATTTCACCTTCGCCGGAAATTATTCCTGGAACAGGTTAAACCAGGTTAAAGAAACTGACTCCATC
>JBBRJE010000363.1:0-3092 GCA_038219845.1 Bacteroidia bacterium | reverse complement strand
CACTGGATAATTTACCTGAGACGGATTTACATTATGATAAACCCGTGATTGCATTATTGCCTGGCAGCCGTAAGCAGGAAATAAAAGCCATGCTGCCGCTGATGCTAGAGGTGGTTCCCCATTTTCCTCAATATGAATTTGTGATCGCCATGGCCCCCGCTCAAACGGTGGAATTGTACCATGAGATCACGGGCACAGCCAATGTTTCACTGGTTAAAAATAATACCTATGCCTTATTAAAGTTAGCCCGCGCCGCGCTGGTTACCAGTGGCACGGCGACATTAGAAACGGCGCTTTTTAATGTGCCCCAGGTGGTATGCTATAAGGCCAGTGTTATCTCGTATACGATCGCAAAACAATTGGTTAAAGTCAAATTCATCAGCCTGGTAAATCTTATTTTGGATAAGCCGGCAGTCACCGAATTAATCCAGCATGATTTAAATTCGGCACAGCTAACAAATGAATTATCGCTGGCGCTAAATTCAAAACGTGAAGCCATCCTAAATGATTATAAAGAATTAAAGCATGTTTTAGGAAATAGTGGCGCTTCCGAAAAAGCGGCCCAGGCCATTATAGAGAAATATGCAGGGATGCAAGAGCAATAAATTTTACATTTAATTTAACCCCGATCTTTATTTCAGGTATTTTCCCACGGCCTTTCTATGATGGTTTTGATGGAATATCATGAAGCCAATCAGGTCGGAGATGCGCAGCTCTTTTAAATATAAGTGATGGACCCAAAAATGTTTTGTCTGTTCTTTTGTAATCGAATTTAAGAGCGCTTCAAATTGCAGTCGCGTTTTAGCAAAATCTTTTCTTAGCTCTTCAATATTAAAGCGGGCAGTAGCAGGCTCTATTATTTTTGGCGCTTTAATTTTTATGCCCACGGTCAGATAAATCTTATAAAGAAGACTGTTGATATTTATTTTTAGCGCTGAGCCCTTTAAAGGCACACCGTTTCTCAAGGCTTTGGTGAGCAATACCACAAAGCTTCTCTCCGATTTGTTAAGGTGTACCATATGCTGCATGGCGCTCCATTTTCCAGGGTACAGGGCCCGGTTCAATTCTTGTTCATCGTATTTTGAAAAGAGTTGCCATACTTTCTCGGTATCTGATTGTAAGGTGTTGAAAGGATTTTCAAATAACATGATCTAACGCTTATTTTTGCATTCAAAAATAAACAGATTTTTTATGTTCAAACGAATCAGCCTGGTATTACAGCGGGAATATATTTCCCGGGTTAAGAAACGCTCTTTTTTAATCATGACCTTTTTAACCCCGGTTCTTATCGCCCTTTTTTACGGGATCATTATTTATATTGTATACAGTCAGCAAAATACCGTGAGTCATAAGGAGATCTGCGTTTTCGACAAGTCGGGCTATTTTATCGACAAGCTGAAGCAAACGGAACATATTAAATTCACCTATAAAGAGGAAAGCTATACCAACGATTTCAATTTCATCGACCAGGGTTTTGATGCCTGCCTGGTATTGCATGCACCTGATACCGCGGCCCGTGAATTTAAAGCCGAAATATTTACCAAGGAATCGCTGAGCCTTACCGACCAGAGCAATATCGAACATTCCATTGGTGATTTGCTCTATGCTAATAATCTAAATAATTTAAACATAAGTAAGAAGCAGCTGGATGATGCCAGAATAGAGGTAACGCTTGACACTAAGAAATGGAGCGAAGGAGAGGTGAAAGACAGCAGCGCGGGCGCAGCTACAGGCGTGGGTTTCGCGGGTAGCATACTGATCTATTTCTTTATTTTTATCTACGGCTCCCAGGTGATGCGTGGGGTACTGGAAGAAAAAACGAATAGGATCGTTGAAGTCATTATCTCATCAGTAAAACCTTTTGAACTGATGATGGGAAAAATTTTGGGAATAGCCTTAGTAGCCTTAACGCAAATGGCCTTATGGGTAATTCTTTCCAGCCTGGCCATGGGCGTGGTCACAAGCATTATCGGACCCATGCAATCGGGAGGAGCGCAGCAGCTGATGGAGCAGTCGCAACAAGGGGGGCAGTTTAAGATGCTTCATTTACTATCATCGCTTAACTTAGGCCTGATGGGATTCTCTTTCTTCTTCTATTTTATTTTCGGGTATTTGTTTTATGCTTCCTTATTTGCTGCAGTAGGGTCGGCGGTTGACAGCGAAACGGAATTACAGCAATTCACCCTGCCCATATCACTTCCGCTGGTGTTCTCCTTTATACTTACGCAATCCTTACTTAGTACTAACCCTAACGGCACTCTTTTGTTCTGGATCTCGATGCTTCCATTTTCTTCGCCGGTGGCGATGATGGCACGCATTCCTTTTTTAGAAAGTGGCTCGTATTGGCAACTTGCCTTATCGATGGGAATACTTATCGTTTCTTTTATAGGAACCGTATGGCTGGCAGCGCGTATCTACCGAACTGGTATCTTGATGTACGGCAAGAAGGCAAGCTGGAAGGAGATTGGGAAATGGTTATTTTATAAGGGGTAGAATACAGAATACAGAATGAAGAATGAAGAATGAAAAATACAGAATACAGAATGAAGAATGGATAATACAGAATGAATAATGAACGAGGAGAGATTCATTAAGGAATCATAGATAACTTTACAGCTTACTACGCTGAGATTTCTACCTTCCCTATCTTTTGTATCTTTGCGCCCAATCACAACATGGACAGACAAATAATTTTTTCAATGGCGGGGGTTAGCAAGACCTATCCACCCCAAAAGCAGGTATTAAAGAATATTTATTTAAGCTTTTATTATGGCGCCAAGATTGGGGTACTTGGTTTAAATGGTAGCGGGAAGTCGAGCCTGCTGCGTATCATAGCCGGTGAAGACAAGGACTACCAGGGTGATATTGCCTTCAAAGGAAATTATAAGATCGGCCATTTGAGCCAGGAACCACAATTAGATCCAACGAAAACCGTAATGGAAGTGGTGAAAGAAGGCGTAAAACCTCTGGTAGATAAATTACAGGAATTCGATGATGTATGCATGAAACTTGGCGAGCCAATGGATGATGAGCAGATGAATAAATTGCTCGACCGTCAAAGCCGCTTGCAGGACGAGTTGGACGCCTCGAAT
>JBBRJE010000362.1:0-3104 GCA_038219845.1 Bacteroidia bacterium | reverse complement strand
CATTGATTGTTGCCAAAAGTTGAGAATATATAATCCTGATTCCATTGATTACCTCCCCATGATTTTATCACTATTCACGCCATAAACAATATCTTTTACATTCTGTGAATTCAAAAAATCATGTGGAAATCCCAATTCAATTTTACTTACGCTTTCCAGTTCTATGATGGCTTCTTCCGGTAAGATAATATTTGCAACTCCCAGGCAATCTTCTATCTGTGCCAGCGTGCGCGAGCCTAAAATTGGAATGGTGTTTAAATTATTCCTGCGTGTAAATGCAAGGGCAACCTGTGAGGGTGAGAATCCATAGGCTTTTGCAATATTAACCACAGCTTCGGAAATATTTAAATTTCTTTCTGATCGTTTGCCACTTCCGACAGGATGCCGTCCTGATTCATTATTTAAATATTTGCCAGAAAGCACCCCACCCGCCAATGGTGACCATGGTGTAACGGTCATTCCAAAATGTTTGGCCATGGGTAAGAGGTCGCGTTCTGCACTTCGTTGAACTAAGCTGTATTCTATTTGCAATCCCGCGAATGCGCTCCATCCCCTGAAATGCGCCAGGGTATTGGCTTCGGCTACGATCCAGGCAGGTGTATCACTAATCCCGATATAATTTACTTTGCCTGTAGTGATCAAATCATTTAAGCCACGAAGTATTTCTTCCACAGGAGTATGAAAATCCCATGCATGCAGCCAGAGGATATCGATGAAATCCGTATTCAATCTTTTCAGGCTGGCTTCCACGCTGCGCATCAAATTCTTTCTATGATTGCCACTATAATTCGGATCCTTTTTACGGTCTTCTGCATTGCTGTCGCGTAATGTATATTTCGTGGCAAGCACAAAATGATCACGATCACTGGCGATGAATTCACCAATATATTTTTCTGATGTTCCATTCGTGTACAGGTTGGCTGTATCAATAAAATTACCATCAGCATTCGCATAAAAATCAAAGATCCCTTTGCTTTCATTATAGTCTGCGCCATAGCCCCAGTCGGTGCCAAAGGTCATTGTGCCCAGGCAGAGTTCGCTCACACGAAGGCCGGTATTTCCAAATAATTTGTAACGCATATCTTTGGCTGCAAACCTACCTGTTCTGGCTTTAATTAACAAATGATCTGTTAGGTCAGATGAATAAAGCTGCTGAGATAATTAAAAGCAATGTTTCAATCCTTTTTTTAAGATAAAGGGTTATATTATTTAAAAGTTTTCACACAGAATATCCTGGATTGTTTTTTTCGCTTTTGGATCCTTAACCACTCTTGTAAAATATTCAGGCTGCAGAATGTATAATTTCTTCTTTTTATTGTACTCCAAATTTAAGAGCGGTAGGTTTCATCAGGATAAGTTTGATATACTTCCACTTTTTTAAAACCTTTCACTTTAATACGAGGCCCGTCTTTCTTACAAGTGATCCCTAATAACCTGTCGAGGTTGAAGCCAATCAATGTATCCACCCTGAATACATAATACCTCAGGCCGATATTTTCATAAGTCAGTTCTGATTCTTTCTCTTTCCATACAATATTCCCTGCAGAATTTTTAACAGCGAAATATAATTTGATCCTACTATCAGCCATACCTCCCCGCATCGGGATTTTAATGGTAACCAGCTGCCCTTTATTGGGCTGCACCTCCACAGATTTAAGCGTGGGCTTTATATAGAGCATCCCTGCAGAGGACAGACAATTACCATCTTCTGTTTCCATTAGAGTATTACTTTTAAGAATATCACATACAGTATAAACTTCTGAAATATTAAAATTGATCTCGCTTAATTTGTTTGGATAAAAAGCATTCGCCGCAATTATAATCTGTGCTCCATTAGCGCAAAGAAGAGTGGTGTCATTTTCGAATTTTTCTGCTCTTAATATATTTTTCTCAGAAGCAGTATTTATTTCTTTGTTGGTTAAAACAATGATTTCCACGCACCTGTTTCTCGCAAAAGATTCTTCAGTTGAATCATCTGAAACAGGCTTTACCTCTCCATAATATTTTTCATCAATGACAGTAGTATCAAGTCCCGCGTCATGTAAATATTTTGCTACGCTGGTTGTTCTTTGCCTGGAAAGGAGCAGATTAAATTTTTCATTTCCAATGCTATCGGCATGCCCTAAAAGTGTGATTTTGTAATTTACATTCCTCAGATTATCCGTTAAGGAATCAAGCAATGGTCTGTATTGCCCCGGGATTATGGAACTATTCGATTCAAAATAGACATAATATTTTTTTTGTCCTTTGGCAATTACATAAAAAGCTGTAATAATAAACAGGATGCAGAGTACTTTCTTCATGGCAATACAATTAATTAGTTTTAAAGGATAAGAATGAATAGATTTTGTATCCAGAACCTGTTCTTGCTTTAACGAAATTTGAAAAGGATTATTTTATAAAGGTTCTAATTACCTTGATGCTTCTTTTTCAAGTTCCGCCCTCAGGTATTTATTCAGGCTTGTTTTTTTAATACCTAAATAATTTTCAATGGCCTTATAATAGTCCTCGTTGGAATAGCCTGAATTCATAAACTGCCTGATCATTTCCCAACCACCTTTCTCGTAAATTCTCTTTGCAATCAATCCTCCAAGCACATAACGATAATCCGTGTATTCATCCATTGTTCTTAATGCGAGCAGATTATCCAGGTCAATTTCCGGGTGACTCTTCAAATATGTATTTACTCTTTTTATATGCCAGTTTAATGTTTGCCCGCGACTGCCTCCTAAATATGTCGCCATGCCTTCCGCCACCCATTGATGACTTTTATACTGTTGGCCAACTAATACATGGAAAGGTTCATGAAAATAACCTTCACCCATTCCGCTACAAAACACCCTGCCACTACCCCCTCTGCCAGTAGGTTTCACTTCCCCACCCATGCCCATCCAATAATCCAATCCAATCAATGCTTCCAACTCATCGAAATCATCCGCCATATAATATTCGAAAGGAAAGGGTTTAATATTGAGGTTCCTGCATACTTCAATTATAAAAGCATTCATTTCCTGAGCCTTCAATGTATCAAACTTATGATAGGAAGGGTAATAAAAATCAATAAAACCGATTTTTGCATTTAACCAACTATGCCTGTTAATATT
>JBBRJE010000361.1:0-3121 GCA_038219845.1 Bacteroidia bacterium | reverse complement strand
ACTTAATCAATTTCCTTAAGCCATCTGGATTCGTAGGGAGGATCAACGAATTTATCGCTTTACTTTTTGCATCTGATATCAATGTGTTCCGGATTATCATCAGCATTGGCAGGAACATCAATTTAAGCCCGGTGAAATTGTTAGATTTATTTATAATTTATTTTAAAAAGGCTTATATTTCATCCTTCATCCAATATATGGTAATAAAGAAAACCTGATATGCGCCTGAGTTCCTATATCATACGTTTTTTATGGGGCACATTGATCGCCTTCGATTTGTTTTTTTCGTCTTTCTTTTCGAAAGCTTTTCTCATGCCTTCCTTTTTTTCATACCTCACGTATTATATTTTTATTGCTATTGTCATCCTGCAACCCCGCACCTTGTTCCTTTCTTTCTTTCCATATATCATCTTTATATTCACTTTTATATCGGCAATGAAAGGTGATTTTATGGGACTGAAAGCCGGCATGTTTTTTAATTTCATAACTTTTGCCACGGTAGTTTATGCATATAAGACCGACATCTTTGAGCATTTTAAAGCTTTCTTCGTGATGTATTTTTATGGATATTCATTGCTTGTGGGAGCCTCGATTGCAATGGTTATCCTTGGTATGCGAACACAGCCCTACACCGGTATGTATACCTACCAAAGCTCCGGTGGAATTCCTGTATTGATCTATGGATTATTCAGCGACAAAAATATTTACGGACTGATGAACGGCATTCTTTTTTTAATCGTCTTCCTTGTGAAAGATATGAAATTCCGCAAGCCGCTGATGTGGTTTTTAATCCTGTTTGAAATTCTTTCGGGTAGCCGCAGCGGAATGGTGGGATGCGTTGCCTGCCTGTTATACTATAATTTATTTAATCCCGAATTGCCTTTCACTAAAAGATTTTTCAAGACAGTTCTTTATCTTGGCTTTTTTTTATTGGCCTATAAGTTATGGGAAGGCTCTATGTTAAATATGCGAGGAGGCAGCCTGGCAGGGCGAGATGTATTTTGGGAGGAGGCGCTTCCTTTTGTGAGGAGCCATTTCTGGTGGGGCATCGGCAGGGCCTTTACACCCGGAGGGATTTATCTTACCCTGCATAATTTCTATGCACAATTACTGGTGGAGGAAGGCTTTTTTTGTTTGGCCACCTATCTGCTTTTCTTCTTTCATATCCTTCGAAAAAGTAAATTAAGTTCCCAGGTACTGATGTTTTTCTTTATGATTTTCGCGGGGTTAAATCCTATCCTTGTACCAGGCCAGCTGGCTGCATTTGCCTCTTGTATGATACTTGGAAATTATATTGAATTCCTCAACAAAGAGAGCAAGGAAGGACGCCAACCTTTATGGTTTATAAAAAAGCATGAGCCGGAAATCCAGCCGGAACCCTTAGAGATTATGGTTCCTGCCTGATGGATGGATAAATTATTTCTGCATTATCGAATAAGATCTGCTGAATTTCTGATTCGCCGATATTTAATTCTTCAGCTATGCTTTGAAATGTTTTCAACTGTTCTACTGCGCTTACAAAGGGAAAGTCTGTTCCAAATAAAATCCTGGACCGGTCGCCGTAGCGCATCAATAATTTAAAATCAGGGAATACGGAGGCGTGCTTAAGGTAGCTTAAGCTAAAAGACAGATCGAAAGATACATTCTCCAGGTTTTTCAGATGTAAAAAATATTCAAGCACTTTTATTCCTCCTGAATGGGCGATGACAAATTTAGTCGACGGGAAACGTTTTGCCATCTCTATAATCCGTTTAAGATTAGGCTGGCATTCATATTCATGGCCATAATAAAAGGCGTCGATGATTACCGGCAACCCATAACCGGCAATGGTCTCAAAGCTTTCGAACAATCCGGCATAGTCGGTATCGGCAATCCCTTGCAAACGGCTGTGAATTTTAAGCCCTTGTATTTTTCTTTTTTCTGCAAGCCCAAGAACGAATTCAAGATCATTCTTATAATCAAACAGGATAGTGATCGCATCATTTTCCGGATTGGTGCCAGAGTATTCCCGGTATTGGGCAATAGAATTGAAAATAATATTTTTACGGAGAGAATGAATACCATATTCATCCATTCCTTTATCGATATGAAAATGGCAATCAAAAATTTTCATGTACAAATGAATTAAATTTATTGAGAATGGTGGCTTCCGGTAAAGTAAGGCATATCCTGATATAGGTACTAAAGCTTTGCCCGTATTCATGGCCGGGAGTGGTAAGTATCTGGTATTTCTCAGAAAGGAATTTGCAGGCTTCCATCCCATGTGAGAAGCGTGCGGCAAAATCCACAAACGCATAGAAAGACGAATCGCTATGAAGTAATTTTAGCGGCGTTTGACTGAAACATCCTTTTAATGCATTGAATCTCGACTGATAAATCTTACCACAAAAACCGGCATGCCGGATCAGGATTTCTCTATCTATATTTTCTGCAACTGCCAAGGCATACGTATTAATACAGGTTTGAATATGTTGACTCAGCAGAACGATTTGCTCTAAAATCAAAGGCCGACCTATGATATAACCCAGGCGCAGTCCCGGGGCACATAAGCTTTTAGAGAAGGACCCCACCTGGATAATATTCTCGGCCATGAAATTAGAGCTTTCGTGCTTTACAGTATAAAAAACCAATTCTTTATACACCTCATCAATAAGCATCCAAATCCCTGCTGCCATCATCTCCTTTGCCAGGTTTTCAATAGCATCAAAAGCCATCACCTGCCCCGATGGATTATTGGGGTTATTGATAATTATTGCCTTCACCCCTTGTTCGATTGCGCGCTGTGAAAGCTGTTGCATATCATATTTTAATAAGCCATCTTCACCTATTGAAGGCGCATAGGAAATGATCTGAAGCTCCAGCTCATTAAGAATATGAGGATAGCTTAACCAGTAAGGCTCAAGGATCATAACTTTATCTCCGCGGTTGCAGATAGCTTTAAGGCTGATAAATATTCCGTACTTGGCGCCTTCCACCAGCATGATCTCTTCGGGTGGCAGCTGGTAGTTATCATCACTTAAAATATGGGCCATATTTGCACGCGCAATGGCCGTACCTAAAACAGGTGTATATGGGTGTTTCGCAATGGCAAGACGGGACTGGATGATATCAGAGATCTGTT
>JBBRJE010000360.1:0-3135 GCA_038219845.1 Bacteroidia bacterium | reverse complement strand
ACACCGATCTCCGGTTCAAAAGTTGGCCCTAACTATTGTTTCAATAAATGTAAGATTCATCGTCTATAGCCGGATGAAACCGCGTTGAAATAATATAGTCGATATCTATCGTAAAGATATTTAGAAGCATACAGAATAGTAGTGTAAGTATAAGATTCATTAAAATCATTCCAGCAACTACGTGTTTTCCGGTACAATGTCTACCTGCATTCTGGTAATTTTAATTAATAATTCAAAAATTATTTACCTGATAGCATAAAAAACAATAAACTTGCATTAATTCAAATAATTTAATTTTATAATCTTAATTAATCCCTTATCATCATGAAAAAAGTACTTATTACCCTGGTTATTGCAATATTTGCCATGACTGTAACATTCGCTCAGGCCGACGCAAAAAAGAATGCAACTAAGGTTGCTAAATTTGAGGCAGACAAAACCCTATCTAAAGCTGATGTGGCTTTCTTAGCCGTAATCTCTAATGGCCCGGATAAAGCCCGTGGCGCTGCTGCTACCGAAGTAATGGTTGGCAAATCCAAATACAAAGTGGGTCAAAAACTAACCAAAGCCGATGCTGATGCTTTGAATGCAAAAGCTTCCAGCTATGGCAAAGCACAAAAAGACCCGGATGCTAAAGTACGTGGCTCCGTTTGCTATTACCTGTATTGCGATGGTTACGGCAATTGCTATTATGTGTACTACTACTGCTAATATCTAGCATTATTAAAAAAATAAAAAGCGGAGCCTCAGAAGGTTCCGCTTTTTTTATTCCCGGTAATTAAGATTACAGTTTTTACCCTTCTTAAAATATAATTGTTTCAAATAATTTTCGGTTTAGCGTATCGAATAATTTACTACAGAACCATTTTAAATAACAGCTAAATCAAATAGAGATTACAATAGCAATCAGAAAGGCAGATGAAACGTTCCTCCAAAATATTTTATGATAAGCTACAGCGTTAATTTTTCAATCTTCAATCCGCCGGACAATACCGCGCAAACCCAATATTATAGGATGCTCTGCAATATCAGATATTATTTATAGCTATTTTTATCTGAATCATAATATGAAAGAAAAAAGAAGAAAATTATTCCCATCGCACTCTAATGGGTAAGCGCGTATTGCAGCAGGTTCGCTCCCATTTGCAATGCACTCTGATGTATCTCCGGCGAATCTTCAGGGTAGATACCCTGATCTTCCCAGCCATTGCCCAAGTCGCATTCATAACTGTAAAATAAAACGAGTCTTCCCTCATAAATAAGTCCAAAGCCCTGCGCTGGCCTGCCTTCGTGCTCATGCACCTTAGGGAGGCCATTATTGAATCCGTATTTTTGGTGATATACGGGGTGGTTAAATGGAATTTCAACCAGTTGAAGCTCAGGAAAAAGTTTTTTTAATTCAGGTCGTATAAATTTATCCATTCCGTAATTATCATCGATATGCAAAAATCCACCTCCAATCATATACTTACGGAGGTTATCAGCTTCCTGTACAGAGAAAACAACATTGCCATGGCCGGTCATATGAATAAAAGGATAGTTAAATACTTCATTGCTCCCTGCGTCTACTACAGCTTCCTCGGTATTGATATTCGTATTCAGATTCTGATTGCAAAATTTTATCAGATTGGGTAGTGAAGTTTTATTCGCATACCAATCCCCTCCCCCATTGTATTTCAGTTTGGCAATCTGGAAGGAAGCTGGCGATAAGGAGAGCAAAGGGAGTACGATTATCGCAGCACAAATTTTAAACAAAAACTTATTCATCATTCCTGCAAATATAAGGGTGTTTGCAATTACTTTTTCCAATTAAAAAACAGCTTATCTACCATGGATATAAAATTTTGAACTTGTAGCACAATTGCCAGCCCGAAAAAAACATTTCCACAACTTTCAATAATATTTGAAAGTTTAAGATATTATATATATCTTTGTGCCGTGATACAGAACACGCGGTAATGAGCCTTAATATAATAGCCTATATCATTTACCTTACCACAGCTTATATTGTTACGGTAAACGTAGGTTGGATATGCTACAAGAACGGGATTCATTTTATTTACAGAGAGCTCGACGACCTGCCATTGGCCGAAATGGTAAACAAATTATTGCTTACCGGCTATTACCTTCTTAACCTCGGTTATGCCTCCATGATGATCTATTATTGGGATACAACAACCACAATATTGGAAATGATTAATAGCATAAGCTTTAAAACCGGCGGCATCATTTTTTTCCTGGGATGCATGCATTGCATCAATATGCTTTTCATTTATTTATTACGAAAAAATAAAACCATTTAATTTATATATATCATGGAAACTCAAAAAATTCTCACTGCTTATTTAATCTACCTGCCCATCGCATTGGTATTAACCTATTATGTTGCACATACGCTGTTTAAGAATGGCAAGGTCTTTATGCTCGACATATTTAATCAACGGGAAGACATTGCCTTAAGCACAAACAAACTATTTGAAGTAGGATTTTACCTTTTGAATATCGGCTTTGCGCTTATGATTTTACGTATTGAAAACCCCGCCTATGAACTCGTGGATACCTGGCAGGAAGTTGTGGAAGTATTAAGCCGGAAAATAGGAGGCTTTGCCATTTACCTGGGCTTTATGCTTTTTGGAAATCTGTATATGTTTTTCAGGGGAAGAAGGGTGAGTAAGATGCACCGTAATATGCAGAATGCAACGCTATAAAACGAAAAATAGAATTATGTAGCCGGAAGAATTCGTGGGGTAGAATAATCGTGTGTCCGTCATTCCTTCCGTAGTCAACTGAATGATATACCTGTATTTTCTTCCAGCGGAAGTATTCGTGGGTAGACCAATTGGGCGTATGTATTTCCTTCCCTAGAGCCTGTCCCGCCTTGCGGGAAAGGTTTCGTGCGAATGGGTTTTCGAGTTCATTCCACTTCCTTTCAACATATATGGTTCTACTTGACTGTATTCCAAATTCTTATTCTAATCCAAAGGTGTAATTTGTTCTTGCTTTCATGGCACAAAACCTTCCCAAGGAAGATGACCGCCCATCCCCATTTCTACCTACAAATTCTTCCTAGAGAAGAAAATACAAATGCATCCATCCAATTAATTATTTTACCAGCACATCAGATATGGAAATACC
>JBBRJE010000359.1:0-3148 GCA_038219845.1 Bacteroidia bacterium | reverse complement strand
TCTGGCAGCGCCGCTTGCGAAATAAAATAAATTTGTATCCCGTGGATTTATTTGTCCGGTGTAACCAAGCTCCAGAAGCTCCGTTGTGGAATTTTTTATCGCCTTAAAAGAAATATCCTTAACCAATTCCAATAATAGCACCGGCTTGAAAACTTCCTTAAGGCGGCTATCGTTTCCATCAATGATCACCAATCCTGATTCTCCAAAAAGTTCATGCAGAATCATACGTGTGGCTTGCGCAAGGGTGTCGGCTGCGGAATACGCCTTTTCAAATATTTCGAGAAGCGCAGTCATATTCAACTCCTCCCTAAAATATTGCCTCATTTCTCCTGCCCAGGATGCAAGATAATTTGGATTGATTAAGCCTACCGGGATCTTGCCAAAATTTTCATTCTCTTTTTCCCATTTCCAGCTTTTACCATAAAAATTTACCTGAGATATCTCTTCAAAATCATGATCTTCGGATGCCATCCAGAAAACCGGGATATAATTTTTTGTTTTATCGGCTTCATTCAGCTGCCTTGCCAGGTTGATCACCGATGCTATCTTATAAATAAAATAAGCAGGGCCGGTATACGCACAAAGCTGGTGGCCTGTAGTAACGGTAAATGAATTCAATAATCTTAATTTGTCCAGATTCAATCCTACCGCTCCCAGATCTGCAAGTCCGCCATACTGCAAACACAGAGCTTCTACAAGTATCCCCCTTTCCTTTGCAGAAAATTGCCTTTGTCCGGCTGCTTTCAATAAGCCTTCAGTATCGGGGGAATAGGAATAAAATTTTTTAAGCTGCGGGTTCCTATTTAAATAATCTTTGATTAATTTATTATGAAACGGGAGAGATTGATAGGAAATGGAACCTTCTAATTGCATTGTGCTTTTGAATCGTTATTATCGGATGATCATACGTAAATTAAACTGTAAGAACAAAACACCCATCGGCATATATAAATGTTTCGTCTCCCGGTTTAAAAATATTTCCATCCGTGTTCTCCAATAAGTGGAACAAATGCAAAACCATCGTAGGCATGGGTCTGGCTCTCGGTTTCGGTGATCCGTGTGATTTGCATCATTCTTTGTTTTAAACTATTTCCAACGGGAATCACAAGTATCCCTCCTATTTTTAATTGTTTGATCATATTTTCGGGAACAATTGGGGCCCCGGCGGTAACTAAAATCTTATCAAAGGGTGCCAGCTGCACCAGGCCTTTGCTGCCATCGCCGCAGATAAGATGAGCCTTGAGATTCAATTCGTGAAGTATTGATTTTGCTTGCTGGTACAATTTGCGGTGGCGTTCGATGCTGTAAACAGAAGCACCCAAAAGGCATAATACCGCTGTCTGATAACCGCTTCCGGTTCCAATTTCCAGCACCTTATCCCCTCTTCGAAGTTTTAGCAGCTGTGTTTGGAAAGCTACAGTATAGGGTTGCGAAATGGTTTGGCCTTCGGCAATGGAAAAGGGTTTATCTTCATAGGCATTTTCACTGAAGGCGCTGTCAAGAAATACATGACGCGGTATTTTTTCAATAGCATTGAGTACAGAGAAATCTGTTATTCCTTTTTGTTTTAATAAAGCGATAAGATTTTTGCGCTTGCCCTGGTGTAAAAATGAATCCTCAATCACAATTTCAAATAAAGTATAAATACAATCTATATCTTCTTAAAGTATTGCCGCAAAAAATGTTGAAAACAAAGAAAGTGTATATTATAATATCTCAGGAGTTTGTGTTCGGTTTTATAGAACTTCATAAGTTATTGCATTGATCCGGGTGTATAATTTCATACCCCCGTATACTATTAAAACCTTGCTTTGAATACAAATGACTAAAGTAAAAATTGGAATATTTTGCGAGGGCATGCTTGGCGACAAATACCTTAAGGCTGCTTTCCCGATGGAGCAATACCATTATACCGGTTATCATGCCGTTGCCGGTCCTTCCTTATCACCGGAAATTAAAATCCCTTTTGTTGGAGATGCTGAAGCGCTTATTGACCAATCCGACGCACTGCTGATTATCACTGACCCGGCGCACCAATTTGAAATAGCTAAAAAATGTATAAAAAAGCTGAAGCATGTTTTTATTGAAAAACCCGTAAGCATTAATCTGGAAAAAGTGGAAATATTATTGTCCATGCAGCGTGAAGCAAATGTTAAAATTCAGGTAGGCAGCGGGATTCGCTCAAATAAAGAATTTGTAGCCCTAAGTAAAAAAGCTTTAAAGCCGTTATATATTGAAACACGAAATTTTTCTGCCGGCCCTTACAATTCTGATACAATGCCCGTGGTCTTAAATCTAATGCTTGAAGATATTGATATCGCTTTATCACTGGTAAAAAGTGAGGTGCAAAAAATTAACGCCATTGGAGTTTGTGTTGTCAATAATACCCATGACATCGTAAACGCACGTCTGGAATTTGGGAATGGATGTGTTGTAACGCTCACTGCCGGCCGCATTTCACCGATGGAAATCCATAATACAAGCCTCTTTTTAAAAGACAATTCAATCACTCTCGATTTTCTTGAAATGGAATTCCCGGATCAACCGCATTCCTCAAATAAGTCAGCCTTGCAACATCAAGCGACAGAAACTGCCGGAGCCTCTAGAACCAGAAAAGAACAAACATCTATTCACAATGAGCTCCTTTCTTTTTATGATTATATTACAAAAAACACATCGCCTTACGCTACCTTATACGATGCACATAAAGCGCTTAAACTGGCTTACCAGCTCATCGGAAAAATTGATGAACGCGTTGGCGAACAGTAATAAAGTAAATCCATATAGAGTACCTGGTTTGTTCAAATTGCAAAATCTTTATAATATCCTTTTAATATTGAATCTATTTCCGGGTTATTCGGAATTTGATGTGCTGATGCAAATGCATTTTGATAGTTCTCACCTCTTAAGTTCATTTATAAAAGAAATGTAAGCGATAAAAGAGCCGTAGGCTCGGATCATTTTGTAACCATGGACTTCAGTCCGTGGATAAAGATGCGCCTCCTGATTATCGAGAGCCGTAGGCTCGGTTCATATAAGATACTTGAAAATAAAACGCTCGTCATACGGAACATTAAATAATGGATGTAAAAAAATATGTTGATATGTGTTTGGCATTTTTTTGTTTTATTAATTTTTATTTTTGAAA
>JBBRJE010000358.1:0-3212 GCA_038219845.1 Bacteroidia bacterium | reverse complement strand
CTACAGATATTTTATCACGCGGTATTGATGTGGAAGATATAGGGCTGGTGATTAATTATGATGTGCCGGGCGATGCTGAGGACTATATTCATAGAATTGGCCGCACGGCACGGGCAGAAACTACAGGTGAAGCCATCACCTTCATCAATGACCTCGACCAGAGAAAATTTTCACAGATAGAAACATTTATTGGTGCGGAGATAGCCAAGCTACCCTTGCCCGGCAACCTGCCCAAAGGGCCCGACTACAACCCTTCGTTACGGGTGAAAAGCAGCTTCCATCATGGAAGTAAAAAAGGTTTTAAAGGAAAGAAGTTCGGAGGGAAGAATTAATCTCATTCTATTTTGCTACCGGAACTTTTGCAGTTCGGGAGATTGGAAATTGGGGATACGGTAAGCGAAGAGTTCAAATATTATCTTTAAACCAGATTCATCTTCACCATATCAATCCTGGTTTTGTGCATGCTCAGGATATGAAATTCATAAGGCTCGATATGGATGATCTCATTCACTGCGGGGATATCTTCATGATGCGCGATAATAAAGCCTCCCAGGGTATCATATTCGCCGTCGGGCAGATCCAGGTCATACGTGTCATTCAGGTATTTGATCTCCAGCCTGGCGGAGAAGATAAATTCATGCTCTGTAATTTTTTGCTCTTTTAATTGTTCGGTATCATGCTCGTCATCGATCTCGCCGAAAATATTTTCGATGATATCCTCTACGGTAACAATGCCCGCAGTTCCTCCAAATTCGTCGACCACCAAGGCCACGCTGCGACGTTGCTTGTTAAGTTCCGACAGTAGCTGCTGGGCACTCACCGTTTCATGCGTGATATGGATAGGCAAGAGTATTGCATTAATGCTCTGCGGGGAGCTGAACATTTCCACCTGGTGTACATAGCCTATGATATTATCAATGCTATCCCGGTAGATCAAAATTTTGGAATGGCCCGATTCCATGAAAAGAAGGTGGAGGTCTTCGATGGTGGATTTAATATCCAGGGCCACGAGCTCGGTGCGCGGCACCAGGCAATTACGTAATTTTATACTGCCGAAATCCAGCGCGTTCTTAAAAATTTCCGTATCCACATCCGCATCTTCTTCCAGGTCGAGGCTGGCACTTTGGCTAACATAATGATCCAGATCTATCTTGCTGAAAATAGGCGCATTCTCGCTAATGGTGGATTTAAAAAATACACGTATCATCCATTTAGAAAGCCATACAACGAAATTTACTATTGGAGAAAAGAGATAATAAAACACCAGGAATGGCAAAGCGAAAAGCTCCAGCATCAGGTCGGGATTGATGCGAAATAATACCTTGGGTAGGAATTCGGCAGTAACCAGAACAATCATAGTGGAGATCAGTGAAGAGATCAGGATCACGCCAAATTCATGCTCTTCAATGGAGATATAAGCTCCTATATGCGGCTTCAGTATCTGCTCCATGAATATACCATACAATACCAGTGAGGTGGCGTTTCCAAGCAAGGTGGTGCTGATAAACCGTGATGGCTCCTTCACAAAGCCGGAAAGGATTTTAGCCGTAAAATGACCCTGCTTATTGCGGAGTTCAATACGTAATTTATTCGCGGAAACAAAAGCTATTTCTATCCCCGAAAAAAATGCGGTGCTTAATAAAGTGAATAAAATAAGGACGGGATAAGGCACGTATTTATGTAAAGATTAGTATGGTTATTATTTCTTTCGCATGAAATTAATGTAACAAAAGTACAATCCTAAACCCAATGTAACAAAAAAGGGCCATGCTTTGCCTTCGATAAAGCCTTCTGTGGCGCTTATATATACAATATCAGCCAGGCTTAAAATACCAATTACCACCCAGCACCATTTCCTGAATTGCTTCATCCGGAATTATTTTTTTAATTTTATATTCCCCTTTACATTGGTGATCCGGTACTCCGTGAAGTTCTGGTTGCTCACCAGCCCGTCGCCATAAATCAACTGATCGGGCGTGGTGATCTTAACAAACTTATCGGTAAAAATTTTTTCTTTCACCTCATCCCATACCAGGTATTCGGTGCTTAAAGTATCACCTTTCACGTTGATCAGCTTCACATTTTGTTTCATCACCAGGTATTTTTCCTTATCGTAATATATTCCGATATCGGCATAAGCAAAGCTGCTCACCCTTTTATCATTATCGAAAAAAGTTCCGCTCACCCCTTTCGGCATGAGTATATAAGGTTTCGTTGAAAGGCTGAAGTGCTGCATCAGCGTTGCCTTTATCTTGGCTTTAACCATCCCCGAATCGGTATAGGTAAGCGTCACCCCTTCTCCTGTTTCTGTAGCGAACGATGGCTTTTGAATAACTTTCTTCGCTTCTTCATCGTCTTTGCAGGAAATGAATACCACAGTGAAGAGAATGAAATATGAAAGCCTAGTCATACTTATAATGCTGGAACCATTGGTCTGATAATAAATTCAGCCCGATATTGAATTTAATATAGGTATCGGTTGTCAGGTTGTTTTGCAAGGTGCCCATCCTGCCACCTTCAAAGCCAAGGTTAATCAAGGCGATTTTTCTCTTGGCCCTGTAAATAGGCATTCCTAAACCGAGCGTGGCCCCATATTCTTTAATCTGGTTGCCCCTTATTTCTATAGGACTAATGGTATAGAAAGCGCCGGCGCGAAATTCCATGAGGTTGAGATAACCTGTATTTTCGCTTTTTAAAGGAGAATAATAACCTCCGAGCCTGAAGCTGATGCTTTTACCCAATGAATCTTTGAAGCCAAAATTACGGTAGGATGTCCAGTTTGAATAGATGATATCTGCGCCAATAAGATAATTATTGGGATGGTTTATTGTTTTCTTCCAATTATTGGAGAGGGCAAATCCTAATGACATCGTACCCGGCAGGTATACTTTTCCATTTTCCCCGATAACGTATTTTATGGTGTCTTTGGTTACAATATTTTTTTTATTGAACGCAGAATAATAATCGCGGAAGGTCACTGAATATACATCTCTGGCGGCGTTAAGGCTGCCTCCCGGCGTGATGCTTAATCCCCAGGTTATACATAAGGTATCTTTTTCCTTTTTATGGATGTATTTTTTTATATGTATCAGGGAATCCTTAATATTCCTGGGATTGGGATTTAGATATACAGAGTCTTCCGCCCTCACTTTCCGGTTGTTCAAATAAGGTTTATACGTTTTGGCCTGAATGCCTAAATCAAATTTGAATCC
>JBBRJE010000357.1:0-3240 GCA_038219845.1 Bacteroidia bacterium | reverse complement strand
AAGCATTTATAAGCGAAGCAAAGAGGATAGAATTTTTATTTGAGCTTTATGAGAAGTATACGGCGGATTTGTTTACGAAGGAGAAGGTGAAAAAGAAGAAAAAAAAATGAAAATCAATCTTTCGTTACTTTTTACCTTTCTTTAGTTTTGGTAATTTTGAATTTAATTCGGTTATAAATTCTTCAATGAATGAACATCTTTTAACAGCCTTATCTAAATTTAATTTACTAAATATTTCAGGGCAATCAGATTCTTTATACACTTTTCGATTGCCTTTTGTTATCCTCAAATATCAATGCCTCTGTATTCACGTTCTGTAGGAACGTTTTGTGCCCATTCCCTCATGGAATAACCATATATTTTTAAAGAACGGGTATAAGGCACAACACGTTCCGATGGAACGTAATTCAACGATATGGTTTTGAAGACAAGGTTTTCCTCAGTTTCGTCCAAACAAACCTTCAATTGACAACGCCCTTCGGAAACACGGCAAGCCTTTCCCTTCATAATTTATGCCTACCTTTGCTATCCCTATTGATTATGCCTGTTTTGGTATGATTAATGCTAAGCGATAATTATCTTGGAGACTGATAAAAATATTGAGACACCGAAAACTAAAAAGACCTGGAAAAGGGTCTTGAAAATATTTTTATGGGTGCTTGCGATTCCTATTGGTTTATTGATCCTTATCACCATCGCATTTCAGTTCCCGCAAACACAAACTTTCTTCGCGCATAAAGCCACCAATTATTTATCTTCAAAAATAAAAAGCAAAGTGGAACTGGGAAGCATAAAAATTGTATTCCCGAAATCCATCGCCCTTAATGAATTGTATGTGGAAGACCTGCATCATGATACATTGCTCTATAGCCATTCGCTGAAAGTTGATATTAACTTATGGGATCTTTTATCCCATAAGATTAGAATCAGCTCTATTGTTGCCGATGGGATGACCGCGCATATTCACAGTGAATATCCGGATACAAATTATAATTATAGTTTTATTCCCGATGCTTTTGCTTCGCCTTTGGCTGATACCATTGTTAAAACCACCGACAGCACCGGAGGCTGGAAATTTTCTATCAAAGATATCAAGCTTTCTAATATTTATTTAAGCTATCACGATACCTTAGGCGGTACCAACGCCGATATAAAGCTCGGGGAGCTGGAAACATCTTTCAGGGACTTCGATCTCGACAAAAAAAACATAAAAGCAGGAACCATAAAGCTTCTTAACACTGCCCTCAGCCTGGTGCAATACAAAGCGCTTAGAACACCGAAGAATGATTCCAAGCCCTTTGATTATAATCTGGGGATGGATAAGATCGATTTCTCCAACGTGAAAGCCCATTATATCGATCAAGTAGCAGGGAGCGACCTGAAAGTTAATCTTGGTAATTTATTGGTCGATTTGAAAAACCTAGACATCATTCATGAGAAGATTGAATTGAAAAATGTTGAGCTTACCGGTTCCTCTGTTTTTTATGTTTTCGATAAAGTGGTGACGCCCGATACCATAGTTAAAATAATTACACAGAAGGCCGGGGTTAAAAATGAAACGAAATCTTATTGGGTCATCACCCTGGATAATCTGAACCTGAAAGATAATATGCTGGCTTATTCAAATAAAATTGAGAAGCCCCTGACGCGTGGTGTTGATGTGAATAATCTTTCAGTCTCTAATATAAATATCAGCAGTAAGAATATATATTTCAGTCCTAACAAAATAATTCTGCTCCTGGAGCAAATGAGCCTGGAAGAGAAAAGCGGTTTTGTTCTTAAAAACTTCAAGACCCGTTTTAATTATGATTCAACCCATATCGAACTCGCCGGCCTCGACCTGGAAACCAAGAATAGCAGGATCAGGGATTACCTGGGCATCAGCTTTAATTCGATGAAGACATTGGTAGATTCCATTGGCAGCCTGAAGGCCCGCATCAACCTTCAAAATAGCACCATAGCCATATCAGATATTCTGCTTTTCAACCCTGAACTTTTAAAAGACACCAACCTGGTGAATAATAAAAATACAGTGCTTAATTTAAATACGAAGATAGATGGCACGGTAGATAATTTATCCATCAGCCAGTTTGAGCTATCTACGCAGAAGAACACCAGGATAAAACTAAAAGGAATAATTAAAAATATCAGGGAGCCGAAATTGATGTATGCCGATCTCAGCAGCTATGAATTGAATTCCACGAAAGAAGATATCTATAGTGTGATATCTGCTAAATCATTACCGCAGGAAATAGCCATTCCAAATACCTTCAATATCAAAGGCGCTTTCAAGGGTTATATCAAAAATTTTGACGGAGATATCAAGGCAAAAACTTCTATCGGTGAAATCATCGCAAGAATAAAAATGAACCCTGCGGCGGGAAATAAGGAGCAGCCCTATGCCGTTAAGCTCAATATCAATAATTTTGATTTTGGGAAATTTATGAAAAAAGAAAAAGAGCTCGGGCCTCTTACCATGAATGCCGATTTGAAAGGCCATGGCTTTGATCCTAAAAATATTTATATAGAAATAAAAGCGAAAGTCGACCGCGCCTTTGTAAACGGTTATGATTATAAAAACCTCCTGGTCGACGGCACCTTAGATAAGCTTGCATTTACCGGCACTTCTTCGATGAATGACTCGAACCTGGCATTTAATTTCAAAGGTTTGGTCGACCTGAATAAAGATCACCCGGCATATAAGTTCAGCTTTGATTTAATTGGCGCCGACCTGGGTGCACTTAAAGTAACGAAGCAGGACCTGCGAATCAGGGCTAAAATAGAATCTGATATCCATGGAGCACCGGGTGAGAATATCACAGGCACCGCGAGCATAAGAAATATACTGGCGATTAAGGATAGAAAAAAATATACGATAGATTCCGTGGTATTTATTTCCTCCTTCAAAGACAGCATTTCTGATATCAGCCTCAAATCTGAAATTTTAACCGCCGACTTCAACGGGAAAATAATTTTATCCGAATTGCCTGAAATGCTGGAGCAGCATCTTTATACTTATTTTCATATTAAACCGGATAACGATATAGAGATCCTGAAAGCGCAGAAATTTAAAATCGAGGTGAATCTCATCGACCCTACGCTGCTCACAGAGAATTTAATTCCAGGCCTTAAAACGCTCACGCCTTCAAATATCAAAGGCTCCTATGACAGTGATGCAAAAAAGATAGACCTTAACGTTGATGTACCACGCATCGTTTATTCAGGAATCACCGTTGATAG
>JBBRJE010000356.1:0-3240 GCA_038219845.1 Bacteroidia bacterium | reverse complement strand
CCCCTACCCTCTTTCTTTAATGCATTGCTTGATAAATACAGGAATAAGCCGGTGTCGTTATTTAATTTTGCGCTGAGCAATAAATCGGGCGAGGTGGAATTCACTTTCGTTAAAAACAATCCGGCGTATAGCGGATTTATTGAACGTGATTACGATAATAAGAAGGCTGATATTGAAAAGATCAAAGTAGAGATGGCAGCCCTGGATATGATCATACCCGCCCATATCAATTTCGATTTGATAAAGATAGACGTGGAAGGTGCAGAATTACAGGTATTGCAAGGGGCGGTGAATACCATAAAAAGATGCCTTCCGGTAATTATTTTTGAGCATGGCATGGGCGCCAGTGATTTTTATGAGACCACCCCAGATGAGGTATATACCCTCTTGAACGAAACATGTGGCTTAAAACTATACACGCTGAAAGGCTTCACCGATAAGGATAAGCCCTTGGGCATGCAGGAGTTCAGCGATAAGTTTTATAGCCGTAAAGAATATTATTTCGTAGCATCAAAATAATTCGTGGAAGAAAGCATTCCTATTTTATTCTTAATCGGCCGGAAGGAGGTTCAGGAATTTATGCAGGTTCATGCGAATGAAGATGCAAAAAAGCTGGGCTTGAAATATGGAGGCAAGCTTGAATTTGATTGCGCCGCCGTATCCCAGCAGATCGAATTACGGCAGAAAGCCTTGAAAAAGATCCCTTCCTTTATTCATCCGCTCACCGTGATGCTCCCTAAATTGTATGAGCAAAGCACCCATGAAGCGGTTGCCAGATATAAAGCCACATTTATTAAAGGCATCAGTTACCTGGATGCCACCACAGGCTTGGGCATCGATACGTATTATATTGGCCGGAATTTCTCAAGGGTGGTTTGCCTTGAATCGAATCCTATCCATGCCTCGATCCTTGAACATAATTATAAGCAATTAAACTTCATTGCAGAGATTCACGATCTCAGCATCGAAGCATTTCTAAAATCAAATACTGAAACGTTTGATGTGGTTTATATCGACCCCGACAGAAGACCCGGGGGTGACAGGAAATCTTTTGAGATAGATCAATACACGCCCAATGTTCTAGAACTGAAATATGAACTGCAATTAATTGCCAATGAGGTATGGATAAAATTATCACCGATGGTAGATATTCAATCCGTCATCCGTAATTTCTCTCCCTATATCCGCAATATTGTAGCCATCGCTTATCAAAACGAGATGAAGGAATTGCTGCTCTGCCTGAAACCGGGCGAGCATGAAATAAAATATACGGCAACGAATTTATTGAGTGATTCGATACAGAGCTTTACCTCTGAGGAGATCAATGTCAAACCATTATTATCGTTGCCTTTAGCCTATTTCTTTGAACCCAATATCGCCTTGATAAAAAGCAGGTTGTGCATGGAGTATGCTAAATTTCATAAGCTTGGAATCCTTTATCCTCATGGTTATTTTTTTACCACCAATACTATAATTGAAGGTTTGCAGGGACGCTTGTTTGAAATAATTGAAGTGCTTACATATAAAAAAGAATTGATGAAGGCTTTTATAAAAAATAATAGCATTAAAAAAGCCAATATCAGTTGTAGGAATTTCTTCTGGAAACCAGAGGATGTAAAAGAACAATTGAAATTAAGCGACGGCGGCGAATGGTATTTATTCTGCTATAATAGCGGGGATAAAAAGCCGATTGCGATATGGGCTAAGAAAGTTAATCATAAATAGTGAATCGACCTCGTTTAGTTAGGATTAGGACCGCTTCGCGGTTGGTTTTAACACCTGTGCTCTCTGTGTCAAAAGGCATTTCTTTCCGCGAAGCGGAAACATGAACCGATTTTATTTTAGATAAATACTTAACTAAAAGACATTGAATTGTGAATAGTGTTTGGAGCGTCATTAACGCATTACCATTGTATTCACATTTCACAATTTACTTTTTACAATTCCCACAGTAATATTTGTTATTTTCACACCCTCAACGTGACAGTACAAGTAATAAATTTAAAAAAGGTTTTTGGTGAACAAGTCGCTGTGAATTCAATTAATTTTGAAATCGGAGAAGGCGAGATCGTTGGCTTCCTGGGCCCTAATGGTGCAGGGAAATCCACTACGATGAAAATGATTACGGGCTTTCTTCCTGCCACTTCAGGCCAGAGTATTATTGCCGGTTATAATGTTGAAACCCACCCTTTGGAAGTGAAAAGAAATATCGGATACCTCCCCGAACATAATCCATTATACCTTGATATTTATGTGAAAGAATACCTGCTTTTCTGTGCGGGAATTTTCAAGCTCGATAAGAAAGAAACCCGTGTGAAGGAGATCATAGAGAAGGTAGGCCTCGGTCCAGAGTACAAAAAGAAAATAGGCCAGCTATCGAAAGGTTACCGCCAAAGGGTTGGATTAGCACAGGCATTAATTCACGATCCTAAAGTATTGGTGCTCGACGAACCCACCTCAGGCCTTGATCCGAACCAGATCGTAGAGATACGTAATGTCATCCGGGAATTTGGAAAAAACAAAACGGTGATCCTGTCTACCCATATCATGCAGGAAGTGCAGGCACTCTGTGATAAAGTGATCATCATCAATAAAGGAAATATCGTTGCCAATGATAAGGTGCAGAACCTACAGGACAGCGCTAAAACAAAAACCATAATCATACTACAGCTCAACAAAGATATTGAAGAACAATTATTGCGGCAGGTGGCAGGCGTGCATCGTGTGAAGCGTATAGGGGCCAGCAAATATGAGATAGAGTGCGCTGCCGACCTTCGCGAACAATTATTTTTTGCTGTTGCGCAATCGGGGGTCGCAATTATTAATATGCAGCTTGAGCAGCAGAGCCTGGAAGAAATTTTCAAATTATTAACTACTTCATTGCAACCATGATCTCTATTTTTCTGAAAGAAATACGTGGTTTTTTCAGTTCACTGATCGCCTATATCGTGATCATTGTTTTCCTGGTTATTAACGGACTGCTGATGTGGGTTTTTAAAAATAATACTTTTGAATCGGGGTATAGCAACCTTGATATTTTATTTTTCTGGGCACCCTCTGTTTTAATATTTCTTATCAGCGCAATCACCATGCGTAGCTTCAGTGAAGAAACGAAAGCGGGCACCCTGGAAATTCTTATCACCAAGCCATTAACCGATTTCCAGATTGTGCTGGGCAAATATTTTGCGGGGCTGGTGCGACATGTGCAAAGCGGTCGATCGCGCGATGTCGATCGAGCGG
>JBBRJE010000355.1:0-3261 GCA_038219845.1 Bacteroidia bacterium | reverse complement strand
TCGTATTTGCCATCAAGTCCGCATTGGCTCATTATATTTTTTAGATCTCCCAAAGAATATAAGTACAAAGGGCAGTTTTTCATTTTGTAACGGATTTGCCTTTGCCATGCAAGCAGTCCGCCGCTCTTAGGGAAGCTGGCATAAATCTCCTTATTGATGTCTTGCTTTAGCTTTTCAATTAAAGGAACGGGCTTCTCGATATAATCAAAGAAACCCATGAGCACAGCGGCATCATATTTTTCTTTTGTATGATAAGCCATATAATCGGCCTCTACAAAAGTGATGCTCCCATTCTTCACCGCATCCGGAACGAGGGAAGCAGCGATATCAAGCATGCCTTTGGCCAGGTCGAGCCCTAACACTTTTTTACCTTGCTTCACAAACTCAACAAGGTAGCGGCCGGGACCACAGCCGATATCAAAAACTGAGCTTATCTCCGCTTTCGCCGTGTTCTTCAGGGTTTCTTCAAATCGCAGAAACATAGTGCGGCGTAAGTTCTTATCGATCCATTTGCCGACTAATCCACGCTTTTGTGTATGTCCGTAGATAGCATCAAATCCACTCGCATAATCATGAAAAAAAGTTTTTACTTCCTGTGTAATATTCTTATTGGCCGTTTCCATGGCGCAAATATAAGGGGTATTTCGTAGATCGTATAACGTAGATCGTATAACTTAGATCGTATAACGTAGATCGTATAAAGTATTAGGAGAATACATGCGGGCATTTTATCGCTATTTACCCGTGATCTTTGAGATGCCCTTGGTGAAAGGAATATTGTATTTACAATTTACTTTATACGATTTGCGATTTACGCTCCCCAATCACTACCTTTGCGCCTTTAAAAATGAGTAATATACAGCCTTTATTTGAGGAGATTAAAAAGCTTGATGCCCCCCGTATTGTAATTACCACGCATCATAAACCCGATGCAGATGCATTGGGATCAAGCCTGGCCTTATATAATTTTTTACGAAAAGCGGGCATCCCCTCCACGGTGATACCGCCTACCGACTATGGTGATTTCCTTGACTGGATGGCCGGAGAGAAGACAGTGATAAATTTCGAGGAGAATAAAAAAAAGGGAGAAAAGTTAATTGTTGAAGCAGATTATATATTCTGTCTCGACTTTAATAATCTTGGCCGGATCAATGATATGGGGGTGATGGTAGCTCAGAGCAAGGCTAAAAAAGTATTGATTGACCACCACCTCAATCCTGAACATTTTTATGACTATGAACATTGGAGCAGTGAAAAAAGCAGCACCTGCGAGCTATTGTATGAGGTGATCAAACTCTGGGATTATAGTTTATTGGATAAAGAGATCGCCCAATGCCTGTATGCCGGCATTATGACAGATACCGGATCCTTTCGCTTCCCATCTACTCGTGCGGCTACCCACCTGGTGGTTGCCGACCTGCTCAGATTTAATATCGACCATCATTTTATCCACGAGAATATTTTTGATTCCTTCACCGAAAACAGTGTGCGTTTTATCGGTTATATTATTTCTCAGAAGCTGGAAATCATACCGGAATATCATGTCGCATTCATGACCGTGACCCAGGAAGAGCTGATCAAATATGATATTGCCACCGGCGATACTGAAGGGCTGGTAAATTATGGTCTTGGCATCAAGGGCATCAAGCTGGCAGCTCTGTTTATCGACAGGAAACAACTGGTGAAGATGAGCTTTAGAAGTAAAGGTAAATTTCCAGCCAATGAATTTGCGGCACAATATTTTAATGGTGGAGGACATTTTAATGCTGCCGGCGGACAATCGGAATTAAGCCTGGATGAAACTGTTGAAAAATTTAAGAATGCATTGCCCGATTGGGCCCACCTGCTGCAGTAAGAACGTGTTCTATCTACTGATGAAAAAAAAACCTTTTAATATTACCGATCAGTCAAAAAAAGAGCTGATTCCCGTTGATGCGATTGCTATTAATGAGAAGAATGGCCAGGTAAAAAACCCTTCCCTGCCTCCCCATATTTACAAAACATTTTTCCCTTTATTATTTGTGATGCTGCTATGCTCATGCAGTACCAAAACAAAAAACATCAATGATCATTTTGTTAAGGTATATCAGAACGCTTTGCAAATGGGCGATGTGAATGTAGCTATCAATGCCTGTTATCATATCATCGCCAACGACAGCACACAAACCAATTATTATGATACCCTTGTATACTTGTACCTGAACACTTCGAACCAGGGATCTACCTATCTCGCGGCCCGAAAGTCACTTCAATATAATCCCGGCAATGCCAAGAACACGAAGCTGGCAGCCGATTACGCAAAAGCACTGGGCATGCCTGATACAGCGATCATGTACTATAAAAAAACTTTTATGCTTAATAATAAGCTAGAGAATTTATACGATGTAGCCCAGGTGCAGTACAATATGGGCAATGATGTTGCAGCTGAGCAAACAGTGGATATCATCATCAAAAGCCCCAATAGCGAAAAAGAAAAATTGCTCATTGCCATCGATAAAGAAAATACTCAGGAGATCCCGGCGAAGGCGGCAGCATTGAATATTAAGGGAATGGTTTATATTCAAATGGGTCAAAAAGATATTGCGTTACGCTATTTCGATGAAGCCCTTAAGATCTCACCAGAATTTAAAATACCCAAACAAACCCGCGATGATATCTTAAGCGGGAAAATAAAATTCATAAAATAATGTACAGCTGCCTGTTCTTTGATTTGGATCATACCTTATGGGATTTTGAGAAGAACGCAGAAGAATCATTGAAAGACCTGCATTCCAGGCACGACCTTCATAAGCATGCTATTACCGCTGATGATTTCGTTAGAAAATATTCGGAAATAAATCATGCCATGTGGCGGCAGTATCATCTGGGTGAAATTGATAAAGATTTTTTACGCACCCAGCGGTTTATAAAAACTTTCCAGCATTTCAATGTACCCCATACCGAGATTCCCCATAATTTATGGGATGAATATTTAGAGCTGCTCCCGCACCGAACCAATTTAATGCAGGGCTGTATCGAATTGCTTGAGTATTTAAAGCCTAAATACCCGATGACAATAATAACTAATGGATTTAAGGAAGTGCAGCACGAAAAGATGAAGAACAGTAAGATTCTTTCTTATTTTAATCATATTGTTATCAGCGAAAATATAGGACATCAGAAACCCGCTAAGGAAATTTTCGAGTATGCCATGCAGCTTAATAATTGCAAGCCAGGCGAGGTGCTCATGATCGGTGATAATATGGAAGCCGATATCCAGGG
>JBBRJE010000354.1:0-3271 GCA_038219845.1 Bacteroidia bacterium | reverse complement strand
CGAGTACTCAATACACTGCGTGCATAATTTATTTCCTTCGGAATCGGCATTCAGCCAATCAATAATTATATTGGCATCAAAAAATATTCTCGTCATTTATTTTTTACAGGCCTGGCTTTACTCTCAAAATATTCTTTTTTCAGATCGCTGGAAGAACCCAAATGAAATGACCCGGAAAATTTTCTGGCTAATTTTATTTTTTCCTGAACCGCGTGGTCATGATTTTTGGAATTCTTATTAATACTGATATAGGTTTCCAGGAATTCGGAAACAATATATGAAACACTTTCATTGTTTAACTCTGCATATTTTTTTGCCTCGTCAATGGTTTTCTTGTTACAACTTAAAGTAAGCTTGGTTTTATTTGTTTCCATAATAGAAATAATTTATACGTGCAAATTTAAGATAAATACGTATAAATCCAAATTGTATTTTGCTTTATCAAAAAAAACCATTCTTACTCCGTGTGCTTGTTTTCCTTCCGCCGAATAACATACTGAAAGTGCTTCGGATCAATTGGGTGCCGATGCTTCTCACAATGGGAGCATTGATAACCTTTTCTAAAATACTCTTTTCATTGGATGGCTTGGGATTAATAACGGGTGTTTTCTCTTGGTTATCGCTTTCTTTTTGTTTGAGTCGTTTCTCTAAAATTTCAAAGGCGCTTTCGGGGTTTATCGTATCTTTATATTTCTTGTACATCCCGCTATGATCCAGGTTATCCTTATAGTCATTTTCTGGCAAAGGCCCCATCACTGCACGTGGCGGAGTTAAGTGGGTGGCAGCAACTTCTGTAGGTATTCCTTTTTCATTTAATACGGTTATCAATGCCTGACCAATACCAAGGCTGGTGAGAATTTTATCGATCTGGTAAAAATTACTTTTAGGATACGTTTTTACCACTTTGGCTAAATTATCTGCATCATTGGGAGTAAAAGCACGAAGTACGTGTTGAAAGCGGTTTCCCAATTGTGCCAGCACAGCATCAGGAATATCTGTGGGTTGTTGTGTGCAAAAGAATACCCCGATTCCTTTGGAGCGGATTAAACGGATGACCTGTTCAATCTGATCGAGAAACGCCTTTGGTGCATCGTTAAATAATAAATGTGCTTCATCTAAAAAAAATACCAGCTTAGGCTTATCAAGGTCGCCAGCCTCAGGCATGCTATGATATAATTCTGCCAGTAATGAAACCATGAAAGTGGAAAATACAACCTGGTTGGTTTGCATATCTGAAATATTAAGAATACTGATGACACCTTTTCCATCAACTTTTTCAAATAAGTCATCTATATCAAAGCTTTTTTCACCAAAAAGTTGTGCCACCCCCTGTTGTTCCAGGGCCACAATTTTTCTCAGGATGGTGCCGGAGGTAGCGGAGGAAATTTTACCATAGCTCTCCTTTATTTCGGCAGCTCCCTGAGGGTCGGTGAGGTAATTGAGCACTTTCTTAAAATCATTAAGGTCTACCAAAGGCAAGCCATTATCATCGCAATATTTGAAAATAATATTCAAAACACCCTGTTGCGTATCATTTAATTCCAGCACCTTAGATAAGAGTATGGGCCCAAATTCACTCACTGTGGCACGCATCTGGGCTCCCAATTTACCGGTGAGCGAATAAAGCTCTACGGGAAATTCAGTAGGATTAAAAGTAATACCAAGTGCTTTGGCCCGGTCTTCTAATTTAGGATTGGAGGTTCCCGCTTTACCAAGCCCGCTTACATCACCTTTGATATCGCTTAAAAACACAGGGACGCCCGCTTCGCTAAGTTGTTCGGCAATTACCTGTAGGGTACGCGTTTTCCCGCTACCGGTGGCACCTGCGATCAATCCATGCCGATTCATCATGCGTAGCGGAAGATTAATTTTCGATTCGGCAATAATTTCGCCATCAAGGATTCCTGCTCCTAAATAGATATGGGGTTCGCTAGAAGAATACGATTTTTGTATCGCTTCAATAAATTGTTGTTTGTCAGCCATTATAAAACCTATTAATTTGCCACTAAATAAGCGTATTTCTAATTTAAAACAAACTGTTATTTTGAACAAAAATATTTTATTGCTTTCAGCAGGCCGAAGGGTGAAGCTTTTCAGGTATCTGGAGCAGGAGCTTCACACTGTTTTCCCGGATGTCATTGTGCTTGCCGCTGATGCTGTACCCGGCCTGAGTCCTGTATGCAATATCTCGGCAAACTCAGTCGCAGTGCCCTACACCACCGATGCTGCCTTTTATGAGACACTACCCGGACTTTGTAGTAAAAATAATATCGGTTTAATAATACCCACCACCGATTTCGATACGAATGCCTTAATCACACTGTCCGACCAGGACCTTCTTCCGGAAGAAACCGAATCGCTCATATCATCAAAAGATTTCATTTTAAAATGCCAGGACAAGGTGCTTACCTGTACTATTTTTAAAAATTGCGGCGTGGAATTTCTAATGCCTTTACAATTCGATAATTTCGAATATCCCTTGTTTATGAAATCGAGATATGGCTTTAACAGCGAGGATTGCCGGATGATTGCTGAAGCATCGGATTTGCCGCAGTCGGTGCTTGAATCGAGCGATTATAATGATTATATATTTCAATATTATTTAAGCCCCATCGATTTTGAAGAATACACTATAGATTGTTATTACAATAAAAGCAGTGAATTACTCTGCGCTGTTCCCAGGCTCCGGATCCAGATAAAGGGTGGAGAGGTGAGCAAGTCGGTTACCGTTAAGAATGAGGTTTATCAATGGGCATGGCAATTTTTTAATTCTTTGCCCGGAGCCCGCGGACCCGTTACGCTACAATGCTTTTTAAATATTAAAAACAGGGATATTGTTGCCGGTGAAATTAACCCGCGCTTTGGTGGCGGATATAGCCTAAGCCATGCGGCCGGAGCAAACTATTTGAAATATATTATGGATGAATATTTATTGCTTAAAACCGCATTGCCTATAACCAATTGGAAAGAAAATTTATTAATGTTACGTTATGATGAGGAATTATTAATTCAGCAATGAAACTAAAGATCACCTTTCTCGGCACTGGCACTTCACAGGGCGTGCCGCTTATCGGATGCACCTGCCAGGTATGCCGCAGCAAAGATACCCATGACAAGAGGCTGCGAACCAGTGTGATGATTGAGCGCCATGAGAAAGTGATTGTGATAGACTCAGGCCCGGATTTTCGTCAGCAAATGCTGAGAGAAAATGTAATGCGCCTCGATGCACTTATTTTCACGCATGCCCATAAAGACCATATTGCCGGGATGG
>JBBRJE010000353.1:0-3276 GCA_038219845.1 Bacteroidia bacterium | reverse complement strand
AAGAGGTGCCCGTGCCGAAAGCCACCAAATTGCCCACACCATAATAGGCGGTATTGCCGCCCATGGCCATCACATCGGGCTTGATCCGTCCGTCGGCCGACGGGCCCTGGCCGCTATTCATCACCCTATTCATCGCGCCATTAACGGATCCTACTGCGAGTATGCTATCGGCATCGGAAGGCGCGGTAATTTTACGGAATGCCTTATCACCTTCGTTACCGGCGCTATTCACCACCACGATGCCTTTACGCATTGCTGTTAATGCGGCTTTGGTGATGATCGTTGTCTTTCCATCCATATCAGCCGGGCTGTAATTACCCCCCGAATCGAAATCGCTATAACCCAAGGATGATTGTATGATTTTGGCGCCCGCGCTGTCGGCCCATTCGGCTGCCCGCATCCAGTTATATTCTTCTGCATGGGTCTCACTGCTTACATTCTCTGTTCTTGCCAAAAGGAAATCGGCATCGAAGCCGCTCCCGATTATTGCCCCATCCTGCTTCGCCGCCAGGATAGAAAACACTTCTTCGCCATGAGCGTCATCAGCATATACATCACCATCTTCATTTACGAAATCACGGGTGGCTTTGATCCTGTTGCGGCTGCGCAAATACTGAAAGGCGTTCAAGGTGTTCACGCTATTAAATCCGCCATCGAAAACGGCAATCAAAATATTATTGCCGGTGAATCCCTGGTCGTGGAGCTTATCCAATTGAAGCATGGTGATCTGCGTTTCCGCATTGCCATAATTATAGATGCTGCTTGTGCCTGTGGTATTTTTATTGGATGCCGGCACTTCATTCCATATTTCAATTTTATCCACTATGTCAAGCTTTAATATATCATGAATATTTTGGGCGGGACAGGAAATCAAAACTGCATTCAGCCATTTGGAGGAGCTGATGATGGTATTGCCATTGGTGCCGAGAAGCTCCATATAGCAATGGTTTACAGGTATATCGAGGAAGTCGGGTGTGGTATTGCAAAGCAGGCGGCGTTCTATTGCCGCCGCTGATAAGTAATTCTCAGGGTGTTGTGCTGCTGCTGCCACAGGGCCTTTGTCTTTGAGATAAACCAGTATCCTGCAAGCAGCACTTTCGGATTGGGCGGGGCTCACTTTCATTAAAAAGATCCCTGCTAACAGTAATAAAATTATAAACGAATTGCGCATTATTTGGCATAGCAAATTACGGAAATTAATTCGTAATTGAACTCAGTTATTAGTAGTTGATGTTTCCATGTCGTTTAGTTAAGGAAACCTGGTGATATACAGGAACAACAATGAATACAAAAGAGAATATAATATTGCATTTTCTTTAGTATTCTTCGTGTGTATTCTTATGCATTCTTTGTGGTTCCTGCATTAAAACAGTGAATACCGTAATACCATGGTTTTGTACTTTTAATTTATAGTTTTTAAACGTAAAAAAATGAACCGGGAACAGCTCGAGCTTGTTATAAAAAAATTTATTCCTGAACCTTCCGTACCGCTTATTGCCAGCTGGATTCAAGAGCATAATGTGCATCTGCATATCAGCCAGAAACGCAATACGAAGCTGGGGGATTACCGTGCGCCCTATAAAGGATCCACCCATCGCATCAGCATCAATCATGATTTAAATGAATATGATTTTTTAATCACCCTGGTGCATGAATTTGCGCATCTCGGCACCTGGCTTAAGCACCAACATTCGGTATCACCCCATGGACAGGAATGGAAGGATGAATACAAATCCCTGATCCATCCTTTCATGCAGCTCACGATTTTTCCGGAAGACGTGAAGCTCGCATTGCGTAAGCATTTCATCAATCCTTCGGCGAGCTGCAGCGATATCCCGCTGCAACGGATTTTAAAGCAGTACGATAAAAAGAATGACCTGTCGATCACCACGGTGGAGAAAATTCCGGTGGGCTCACTTTTTAAATTACACAATGATCATGTATTCAGGAAAGGCATACTGCGCCGCAGCCGGTATGAATGCATTGACACTACCGATGGAAGAATCTACCTGGTGAATGCGCTGGCGGAATGTAAAATAATACAAATTAAAGAATGAAATACAATCGCATCTATAACTTTTAGCAGTTCAAAAAAAGGCACTTTCAATTTGAGTTTGCATTTATATGAATTGGATGCAATATAGTTTAACGAAATCAGTGAGTATGTATTTCATTCCTTAATTTAATTTGAAAAGATCAGGATTTGATCTTACAGACAATTTAAATTAGTTTTAACTTATTTGACATTCTATTATTTATTCAACCTAATACTGTCATGAAAAAAGAATATTTTCTGGGCTATGCCTAAAAAAACCTGAAATCAACCTACCTGTAAGATCGAGTACAAGCTAATACATCCAAGTGCCTTTCATTTGTATTTTGTATTCATTCCTTCACTCCTTAACTCCTTCATTCCTTCATTCTTTCATTCTTTCATCCTTTCATTTCGCGTTTCGCGACTTCCTTCATTCCCGCAATTCACCTCCTTTCCCATTTTCGTTTGGGATTGCCTTCGTGCTTTTCTATTTTCCAATGGTGCTTTTTTGCCAGCTTGAAAAACTTTTTCCGGAGGATTTTTGGATAAAAAATTTCTGTGACCATGCTCATTCGTGAACGATGCTTAAAGAAACCCATCTGGGCAAAAACATCATAGGTGGAAGAGGCGCAACGCATCCCAAGAAAAGCATAATCATAAGGCACTTTAGAACAATAATTGCTTTGAATGAGCTTAAGCTTATGATACTGCGTATCATTGATTGGAACAGTAATGGATGCATACTTGCCGCCAACAGTATCCTTCACCCATTGGCGCAGGCTCTCGTTGATCCAAACCCCTGTCTTGTTTTTCTTATGATTAAAAATATGTGCTTTGCCGGTAAATACAAAACTAAAAATGGTATCACCAACCTGCATGCTTACATGACCACCGTGCAATCCACCGAAATATTTTTTCTCCTGCTTGCGGTATTTAAATTTAGGCTTGGAGCCATAATAAAAATGAACTTTTATAAGATGCGTATCTTTCTGTGCAATAATATGGCAAGCAACAAAGAATAGAAAGAGGAAGATTATTTGTTTCATACGAATCGCCGGTATGCGAATTTAAGGATAAACTAAAACTAATACCAAATCTTAATGTAATACTCCCCAAAAATAGGGCCAGTGGTTTAGTTAAAAAAATCTTTAATTTTACTACACCAAATGACCAAACAAACACGACGTAAATTTACTCCTGAATTCAAGGCCAAAGTTGCCTTAGAAGCAATTAAAAACCAA
>JBBRJE010000352.1:0-3277 GCA_038219845.1 Bacteroidia bacterium | reverse complement strand
GTGAAAGGCCATCCTTATTTTGGGAAATTAGTTCTTCTGAAATCGAGCGAAGCAAAACATAAAGTATATACCACAGGCTGGCATAAAATTAAAGTACTCACTTTGGGTGGATGTGAATATATGGATAGCGTGTTCATTCCTTTTGATTGTGCCAATTGCAAAGGAAATGGAATACAGGATATTGTGATTACTTCATTTGAAAAATGGAATAACCAGGAAAGACTTATCAATGGCGATTTGATCATCGAGGCAGGCGGATCATTGGAATTGAATAATTGCAATATTCATTTTACCCCTTGCAGCAGAATTATCGTTAAGAATAATTATCATTCCACGCAATATTCAGCGACCTTAACAGTTTTAAATAGCACGCTTGATGGCTGCAGCAACTGGAAAGGTATTGAGATATGGGGCAGCCTAGATTTATATGACTGGAATGGTGTTAATATAAATTTGGGAGATGACCCCAGAACCAGCCTGTCAGGCAGTAATACCAGGGCATGCAATAGTAATAGCAGCATTAAAACAACACATAGCTGGGCCTATGTGTATATGAAAAACAGTATTATTAAGGACGCGGATATTGCCATTTTTGTTGGGAAATGTGACGATTTCGATAATAAGAATTACGCTAATGAGGAGATCTCAGGCGGTATGGCTTTTATAGATAATACTTTATTTAAAAATAATTATGTAGATATAGTTTTTACTCCCCGTCCTGGGGCGGAATTGATAAGCGGACGCCAATCGTGGAATGCAAGCTATGTTGTTAAATGTACATTCGACACAGCACGCAGAAGCACCGCGCTTTGTAATAAAATGTATTGGTGCGATCAAAATGGCACTAACAATCCGGAAGGGAATCCAATAATTAATGTAAGCCCCGAGTGCCGTATCGTTGATCTTACAGAAACGCTTTATCAGGATAAACTATCCCCTCTAAAATATTACGCTTTCACGGGTACTGCATTTAATGAAATGTCGGGTGGGATGAATATGGTGAATTCTACTTTGAAACGAGATGAAAGAATACCATATACTATTCCGCATGCAAAATATACCGCAGATCAAATCCCGAAGCATTTAGGTTTATATACCATTAGTCAGATAAAGACGAGATTCCAAAACACATTGCCATCGAACAATTGTAACGATTGGTAAATTAAAAAATAAATTTGTTGTTAAAGAAGCCGCAGGTTAGTTCCGCGGCTTTTTTTTATTCCCCACCCACACCCCACGCACCATCCTGAATGATGAAAGGCCCCGGAGGAATAAGCGATGAGGTATGATATTTTCATCTGGGCTTTGAATTAAATGACTTGAATTTCAATTCCGAAATTTTATCCTTCATAACGTCATATCAAGTTTAAAAATTATTTTCAGAAAAGCACTATGGTATAACCTTATCATGCAGGTCATTCATAGCTGATTATACATCCAGGCATAAACGGCTCGAATAGCTACAATCCCTTCCAATTCATAACATTAAGTTTTATTCATTCCGTATTGGAACAGTTAGATTCTTGAGCTATTCGGCGCAAATGCACGGCCTGAATTAAAACCAAGGATCCCAAATTAAAATAATTGAATTGTGTGAAGTCTGGAATAATCCTCGCAGGTTTCAGATTTTATTTAATTTTCTTTATACAGCCCTTTTGACACCAAAAGGTTCTCGACTTCGCTTGAATGAACAGGATCGAAGCGCAGAATAACAAGGATGAATGGTATCATTTTATTTTTAAATGCTTTTTCTTTGACTCCAATCAAGCTCATTATCCATTGTATAAGCTCTGTTACTTAAAACCCACACCTAAATATTATACAAATATTTAAAAAAGGGGAATTTAATTTATTGTCTTATTTAATTTAATAGGGTAAAAATATTATTTTCTAAGCCCGTAATATACTAATATTCAGTTAGTTATATCATCTCCTTGGCTTCGAAAGCTTATCCCAAATGATTTTTAGACCATTTTATGCTCTGTTTACCCTACAAACATTGATTTTTTCTTTAAATAAATTTGGTTTTATTAAACCTTTTTCTATATATTTGTACTTTATTAGACAGAAAGCAAACTATTTCGAAAACAAACTATTATATGAAAACCGTTAAACTATTTTTTCTTCTATTCATTTTATTGCACGGCGGCGTTTATGCGCAATTCACCCATTTGGAAAGTTCTTATGCTTTAACCAATTCCGTGATTAATAATACCGATGACAATGCCTACTTATTTTCGTACAAAGCAGATGGTATCATTAAATTTAAATTAAATAATGATGCGCTCGAAACTGTTACCTTACCGGTACCTCAAAACAGTTCAATAATGGAAGTAAATAATTTAGATGTGATTAGTAATGATGTTTTGATGGTTCGTATCAATGAATTTCAGAATAATGATTTCATAAATAATTATTATCTTACCCTTGACGGAGCTAAAAACTGGACTAAAATTTTAACTCCTGACAACAATCTTCCTTTGTTTAATTATGCGGATGAATTAAGCAATACCATTTATTTTTATAAGACAAATAATACAGGATATTACACGTATAAGTATACCACAGGCCAATGGGATTCCATTACTTTCAATCCTGCATCTTTTGATATAATCAAATTAAAAAACGGTATCGGATATCTTCAGATATTCACTTCCGGTGCCGATAAAATTGGATATACCACCAATGGCGGTAAAACATACCAGGTTTTATCTAATATTGATTATACCAAACAACCATTTAGCTGGGCCAATAACGGAATGCTTCAAAAATTGACTATCGTTACTGAGAATCATTGGTATGCACAATATCGTTATGATAGTGCAGGTATTCAGGTTTCAAAATTGCTGGCAACTACAGATAAAGGCACCACCTGGTATACCGTTATGAATACCGGGGTAGATTTAATCCAGGCTGCAAGTAATAGCATGGTGTATGTTTACAAACAAAACGGGGCTAAGGGAATATTGTACCAGGTTAGCGAATATGGCACTCGAATATGTCCAACTAGCTTCACCGGAAGAGTTCAGTCGATGAATTTCCGCGATACTAAAAATGGATTGATCTTCGCCTTAGATACTACCACTTCTCAATATGGCGTTTGGTTGGTAACCAATGGAGGCGGCGCCAATTGCTTCGCTTCTACAGGTGTAAATGCAAAAGCACAGGTTAAAGAATCCGGATTGAATGCATATCCTAATCCTGCTGCAAACGAATTGAGCATTTCTAATTATGAATTTCATATTGGCACTTCTTATACCATTCAAAATATGACCGG
>JBBRJE010000351.1:0-3302 GCA_038219845.1 Bacteroidia bacterium | reverse complement strand
TACTGTTTTCCAATGTTCTTCCGTTGCCATTGGCTCCCTGTGGCCATCCTTGCGTGCTATTGTAAAATGCTTTGGCAGCCAGGGTTTGGGAATAGTCAAATAGAGAGAGGCTGTCCGCCGTCTTGCTCCATTTTAAGCTTATCAACGAAACATTAGAGACCGTTGGATAGATGGCATGAAACGCGGCCGTATCGTTGCTGTATACCCAATAATTGTTGGCAGGAATGATGGCTGAAGGTATCAATGCATATTCTTTGTTTCCATTTTGCAATACCCAGCTTTTTAAATTGATGGCCTGGTTGGACCTGTTGAACACCTCCAGCCATTGACCGCAATTATTAAATGTATCGGGTGCGTAATTAATCTCCGAGAAAATAATATCGGCGCTTAAGGCAGGCTGGCATGGAAATAATAAAGGGATGCCGGGTGATCCTTTAAAGCAACCTATGGTCCATGATTGGGGCAACGATTCATTGAACGTGTCTTGAATTAATTCCAGGGTATAGCCATTGCCATTGGCCTGCTGAAGCACCGGGTTCGAAGCATCATACACAATGGTATTGACCAATATATTATTATTATAAATTTTCAATATATTTTTTAAGGTATCGAGCTTGAAATTATTAAAAATATAATTCGTTGTATAAGGATATTGCTGCCGGAAGAGGTTGGAATCATTGATTAGTACAAGATAATTATTGGCGCCAAGTGAATAATTTATTTTGAGAGAGTCGGTCGAATTAAATTTTATTAAATAATTATTCAGGTTTAATGCTGAGCCGGTATTATTTTTCAGTTCAAGCCACTGCCCGGAATTGGCCGCCGTATTTGCTTTATAATTTATTTCGGAAACGATAAGCGCCGGCTTCACACAGGCGCTGAAAGCCTTGCCGGGAGATCCTAAGAGGCAGCCTGCCTTCCAGTCGGAATTGGCAATGGCGTTTTTTATGGTATTGTTTTTTTCAAGCGTATAACCCAATCCATTGGCGCCCTGCACCCAGGAAGTGTCATCGCTGTAAAATGCTTTGCAAGCCATGAATCCCCTTGGATCAAATAGTTTAATAGAATCCCGCGAAGCATTGAAAATATTCGAAGGGATAAAAATAAAATTGGACACCTGGGGATATTGCTTCCTGAATTTTATGCTGTCGGAAGTGAACACTAAAAACCCTTTCGGGGGCAGGATGATATTTTGTGGAAGCTGGTATTTTTTTTGCAGATCGGAGCCGGTGATATACCAGTTCGATAAAGGAAGGGGAAGATTCGTTTTGTTCCCCGATTCAAACCAAAATCCGGAATTGCTATTGGGCTCTGACCGGTAATTAATCTCAGAAATATTAATGTCGCTGGATAAAGCGGGATTGCATGGAAGCATCGCAGGGGTGCCCGGTGAACCACCATAACATTGGGTTTGGAGGCTGGAGGCCAGGAAAGGATTTAAGCTGTCGTTGATTATTTCTAAGGTATAGCCGCCACCATTAGCGCCGGCGGGATAAGGGAGACTGTCTTTATATTGCATGTTCAGCAATTGCATATTCAAATCAAATAGCTGGATGATATCCGCTTTAGAATTTAAGCCTGGGCCAGACAGGAACATAATATTTTGCGCGAATGGATTGGCAACCGAAAAATTCAGGGAGTCGAAAGCCACCGCATAATACTGGTTGGGCGCCAGGATCAAATTTGATTTAAAGCGGAACGCCAGGGTATCGGAAGCCATGCGGAAAAAATAATTATTGAGGTTGATGGCAGCGGTATCCGTATTTTTAATTTCAAACCAGCTGCCCTGGTTAAAATTTGAAGACGACTTATAATTTAATTCTGCGATTATTAATTTAGGTTTGCTACAGGGCTTATAAGCCTCAGCTGGAGAACCCCCAAAGCAGCCATCAAACCAGCTGGAAATAAGATTGGCATTGACACTGTCTTTTTTCAGCTCCAGCGTTTTACCTAATCCGTTGGCTTCTGTATTCATCAAATTCAAATCGTATTTCATCCGAACTAAATAATTCTTATTAAAATCTTTAATGACAATGGAGTCGGCAGTTATATTGAATTTCCATTTGTTTAAAGCATAGATTTTTGTGATGCCCGGATGTAATTTTTTAAATTTTGCAGTATCGTTACACAAGAGGAGATAATCATTTTTCTTCAGGATAATTCCTTCTTTAAAGAGATATGAAGTATCCATGGCAAGAGCATGGGAGAGGGTGAAATCGGTAAGGTCGAGGTCCAATGAATCGTAATTATGCAGTTCTATCCATCCGCCATCATCGGCATATGTCGCTTGTTTATTATTGAGCTCGCTTACACTTATTTTTGCCGTTAATGCGGGGTTACATACTTTATGATAGCGGTGGCCCGGACTGCCGTAAATGCATCCTATGGTCCAGTTGCCGCCTTCATCACATTGAAGGCTATCATTTTTTAATTCAATGGTATAACCGGTGCCATTGGCACCTGAGGGCCAGGGTGCAGCAGAATCGGTATAATAAATACTTTGATAGAGGGTGTTCGTATTCGTGAATAACCGGATGGCATCACTTTTATTGCTTATGCCGAAATTAAAATTACCGATACGGTTTTTTATTTCCGGGTGGAAGCTTTTAAATTTCGCGGTATCGGCGCATATAATATAATATTCATTCACCCCGATCGTGAAATTGGCAGGGAAGGTGAAAATATGCGTGTCGTCATTGTCTTTAAATACATAGCCACCCATATTTTTAGGAAGGCTGCCATTATTTTTTATTTCAAACCAGTCGCCGGTATTATGACTTACCGCGGCTGTGTAATTGATCTCTGTGACATTCACATCCTGGATACATCGGCCATAGGCTCTCCCGGGCGAGCCGCCCAAACATCCTTCAAACCAGTTCCCCGGGCTATTATAGGCTGTGCTGATGCCCATATGTTCTAAGGTTTTACCACCACCGTTAGGGCCTTGTGGCCACGAATTATCAGCAGAATATAAAATGGTGAATACCGGATAAGAAGTGATATCATAGAGTGTTAGTTTACCACCATCATTATGAAATCCGAATCCGAGATTGCCTGTTTTATTTCTGATATTGGGATACACCGAATTAAAAAGATTCGTGTCCTCACAAATCACCATATATGAATAGGCAGGTATGGGGATATTGCCAAATTTTTTCGAGTTTGTTCCGCCATTGGCCGACAAAACAAAATTATTAAGATTAATCGCTCCCGGTGAATTATTATAAACTTCAAACCAGTTTCCTGCATCGAAATTTTTATCGGAATTGTAATTCAGCTCGGTAACATACAGCCTGTTGGCA
>JBBRJE010000350.1:0-3310 GCA_038219845.1 Bacteroidia bacterium | reverse complement strand
ACAGGATTAAGCGCAACAAATATTTCCAATCCATTAGCATTCCCTGCAATAACAACTACCTATAAAGTTGTTGTATCTAATGGTTCCTGTAAAGACAGCGATACCATCACTGTATTTGTAAAACCCGCTCCTACTACCTTTGCCGGTAATGATTTTACACTCTGCCAGGGCGACAGTGTACAATTAAATGTTACAGGCGCTGATACTTACCGATGGAATTCAAAACTCTACCTCAATGATTCCACCATCGGCAATCCATGGGTTAAACCGATTTTTACGCATACATTCATAGTTAAAGGAAGCACCCTATTTGGCTGCTTTAAAAATGATACAATAACCATTAATGTAGTTCCTCCTGCGCATGTTACTGCGGGCCCCGACACCGGGTTTTGCAGGGGTGGCAGCGTACAGCTGAAAGCAATTTCAACAGGCAGCACGACGCTCAGCTGGTATCCGAATTATAAAATCAACTTTACTTCAATCACCAACCCAATTGTTAATCCGGATATGGATACCACGTATTATGTGGTAGTGAGCAATGGCTACTGCTCCGATACTGCGGCAGTGCATGTGAGTGTATGGGATTATCCGATCGCAAATGCCGGGGCAGACATTACCATTTGTGAAGGCGACAGCGTTCAGCTGAATGGCTCCGGAATAGGAAGGTCCTTATGGCAACCTTCCACAGGCTTAAGCTCAGCCACCCTATTAAATCCATATGCAAAACCATTAACCAGTACTAATTATATTCTGAGTATTACTAGTGTTCACAACTGCGTTTCTTATGATACTGTAAGAATAAATGTAACCCAGCGTATACAAGTAACAGCAAGCCCTGATGATACCATCTGCCCGGGCTTTTCAAAATTACTGAGCGCCATCACGATATCCTCTCGCGTGATATGGAGCACGGGAGATACAACCATATCAATAAATGTCTCGCCAAAAACAACGACGACGTATTGGGTAAAAACCATTAATAATGGCTGTTACGGCCCTGCGGATAGTGTCACCATTTATGTTGATACAAGTCTTCATGCGATCTTTATTCCTACACCGGATAATGGTGATATTCCTTTAAACGTATTATTTGATAATATGAGCAGGGGCGCATTAACCTATGACTGGGATTTTGGAGATGGCACAAGCTCCTCGGCATTATCTCCACAGTTTACGTATACGAAAGAAGGCAGTTATAGGGCCCGGCTTACAATTAAAAACTCCAGAGGTTGTGTTGATACCGCCAGCGTAATGATCATTGTGAGGAACGGTTTTAAGCTGGTAATCCCAAATGTATTTACACCCAATAATGATGGCTTGAACGACTCATTCCAGATTTTTGTCACAGGGATTAAAGAATACAATTTGATAGTTTATAATCGCTGGGGACAAATAATTTTCACGAGCGATAATGCATCAAAACAATGGGATGGAATTATTGATGGCATAGCTGCTCCCGAAGGGGAATATTTTTTTACTGTGGAGGTGAAAGATAATTTAAAAGAACAACACAGCTATAAAGGGATAGTTACGCTGATCCGTTGATGATTGATTGGGTAGTTATTACTAAAAGTATTTAGTAATTAGTAGTTAGTAATTAGTAATTAGTAATTAGTAATTAATACACCTGCATTTCTCTGGGCACTCCGCATGTATTTTTAACTCCGCGTTCTCTGTGTTAAAACCAACCGCGTAGCGGTCCTAATCTTAACTTAACGACATTGAATTATAATTATCGAATACCATTCAACCGAGTTCAGCAATCCAGAGAAATATTAATTGTACATTTGATTCCATTTCCATGATTATGAAAAAATTCATTCTTATTCTCGGATTGCTTTATACCTCCATATTTGCTTATGGGCAGCCGGAAGCGCCTAAAACAATAAAGAAGATTGAAACGACCTCTGTAAAATACCAGGCCAATACCAATACCTGCTGGTCGTATTCCACCACTTCAATGATAGAATCCGAATGCCTGCGTAAAACGGGTGCCACGTTCGATCTGTCGGAGATGTTTATCGCACGCAACCTTTTTATCGAGAAGGCAAAGCGTTACATTAAAAGTGAAGGCAAAACTTTATTTGAAGCCGGTGGCCTCGGCCACGATGCCCTTTATGGCATCATCAATTACGGCGCAATACCTGAAGAATTTTATCCTTCCGACCTTGCCATAATGAATTCAGATAAATCGAAGGAGCAGCTGGAGGACATCCTGAAAGTATACCTGCAGAATTGCTTATTGCAAAAGCCGGTAGCCCCGGATTGGTCCGATCATTTTATAGTAATCCTTGACTCTGCCCTGGGCACTCCTCCGAAGCGCTTTTTCTACCAGGGAAAAGAATATACACCGATCATCTTTGCCAACGATGTTTTAAAAATACGAATGGAGGATTATATAACCCTTACTTCATTTGTACATCATCCCTATTACGAAAACTTTGCCCTGGAGATCCCGGATAATTATTTATTAAGCGGTAATTATTATAATGTGCCTGTCTCAGAATTAGTGAGGCAAACACGCAACGCAATTAGTGGCGGCTATAGCGTTGTAGCGGATATGGATGTCACCAATAATGGATGGAATTGCCGCAAATTTGGATTTGCCTTATATCTAAAAGAAAGGCCCGTAAGCCTGAAAAATGGGGATATTAAAGAAGAGCCCGCCAGCCAGCAGGTACGGCAGGAATTATTTGAATCTAAAGCTACGAATGATGATCATTTAATTCATCTGGTGGGGCTTGCTGAAAGCAAGAAAGGAAAAAAGTTTTTTATCCTGAAAGATTCCGGCGGTAAAAATTACGGCCCCTTTGAAGGCTTCGATTATGTTTCTGAAAATTATTTTATCATCAATACGTTAAGCATTCTTCTTCCTAAAGCCGCCTTGTCGGCGGAGTTATTGAAGTTGATGGAGGATGGGGCTAAATAATATACGACAACAATTCCTGAATCATCCTTACCGATTAGCTATGGCTTAAATATTATTTCTTTTCGATCCAAAGCATAGCCGCTAAAGCCTCCAATCACATTTTTGCCGATCACATTGCTACGGAGCTGGATGGGTGTGGCAAAGGGGCCTCCATTATCTTTGGCATTCTCATAGCTCTCCCAGAAATTATAGGAGCTGCGGTCCATATTAGCCATATAGTATTGCAATGTATCCCCGATCTTAAAGGCACGGGTAAAGGTAAAATGCCTGTAAATTCCATTGGCATTATCATCGTTGAAATAACCCTGGTTGCTATCAGCAATATCGCCCCAGGCAAAGAAACCGGGATCGGGTGCATAACGAAACATGATACGGTAATTT
>JBBRJE010000349.1:0-3316 GCA_038219845.1 Bacteroidia bacterium | reverse complement strand
GAATCTCGTGGTGTCCTGGTCTTCCAATACCGGCGTGAGCTCCTTCTCAAGGTTGGTGAGATTAATATAGTAGGTGTTCTTTACACGCTGGTAGTAATTATAGGCTAGCTGTGCATTAAATGAGCTTCGGGCTTTCTTTGAATAAGAAGCCTGGAATACCTGGTCGAGCCGGCTTGTTTTATAGGTATCGTCGAAGGCATCTTCATAATATGGACTGCGTGGCCTGCCCCGGTTGAGAATATCTTCATTAAAATAATTAAACTTATATTTCAGGTCCCAATATTTAAGACGGTAAGAAAAAGAAATACCTGCACCATATTGTTCTTTGGGCTTCCATGTCTTATACCTATTGGTGTCTGCCAGGTGCTTTACCGGCAGAGGCTCATAACGGTCGGTGGCGCTCCAGCCGTCGAAGAAATTGCGGGAAGCACTGGCTTGTATTCCTAGCTTCTTCCAATGTGTATTAATATTGATACCGGTATTGAATGTCCCGATAGATTCATAATATGTTTTAAAGCTGATGGCATTGGTAGCGAGCCCTTTTTTAGTGATGATATTGATCACGCCGCCTAAGGCATTGGTGCCATAATTTACACTCATGGGGCCTTCAATGATTTCAATGCGTTCGATATTATTCATATCAATTTGAGAAAGGTCAATATTACCGTTCTGCCTTCCAATAACCGGCACGCCATCGATTAATATTTTTACATTCTCCCCGCTGATGCCCTGCATGCTGATGCTGCTTCCTAAGATATTGTCCTGGCTGATTCTGATCCCTGTTTCATTGGTAAGCACATCACGCAGGTTCTGGGCGCCCATCAAACCTATTTTTTTGCCATCAATGATCCTCACGGGGATCACAGAATTTTTTGCTGTCTTGCTTCCAATCTGTGCGGTAACCACAATATCATCGAGCACGAAATCAGATTTCATAAGCTTGATAATAATTACCTCCTGGGTATTGGTAAACGTGACTGTCCCGGTGTAAGGTTCAAACCCGAGGGCTTGTAGGCGGATTTTGTAAGTTCCTGTTAATGGAAAAATATAAACCCCATTTGTAGTAGATGATTTGAACCGGAAGGCGGTATTTAAATTTACCCCTTCTATTTTAGCGTTTATACGAATTGCATTTGAATCAAGTATCAACAGCTGCTGTGCCTGTAGCGTGAGCTTCAGCATTACAAAGAGTAATATGCACAGGAATTGTTTCATTGCTTGGTTGAGGTATTCTTATTTATTCACAATCAGCTTTTGGCTTACCATCCCTTCATTGCTGTTAAGCTGAAGGATATAGGTGCCATTGGTAAAACCGAGGGTGTTTATTTTATAATCATTAAATCCATTTGTTGCAGATAATACATCCTGCATTATTTCTCTTCCGGATAAATCTTTCACGGAAACCCGAATGGTTTGTGGTTTACTGGTAAAGAAATTTAAGGTGCAATTACCTGAGGCAGGATTAGGATATATGCCCAGGGTGGTAATTGAATTATTATTGCTGATGCCCGATACAAAAGCTGTTTTACTGAAATACATTTTGCCAGTGGCAGCGCCGCCGAAGCCGGTAAAAACCAACCTCCATATTTTTGCACCATTCACATCCTGGATAAAGTACACTGTAGAGTCTTCAATGGTCCATTTGTTTAAGGTGACATCGAATGTCTTCCAATCCCTGCCTATAGTGCTCATGTTTTTTGAAAGCTGCACGCCGGCCGGAAGCGCTGCATTCACATCATTCACCGGATAAGCTTTTTTCGCTTTCACATTCCTGTTCAATAAAACGCCGGTCACTTTGTAGTATGATGGAATTTCTTCTTCATATTGCTGAAAGATGAGATCATAAGTATCATTATCGGGCTCGCGGTTTAAAACGGCATTGTTAACCATGGAATAGTAGATGAAATTACGCTTTGAATAATTTTTTTTGTTGATGGTGGCTGATACTTCATTAGATCCGTCTAAATTGGCATAGCGGAAATAATAATTATAATTTATATCGTGCTTGCTGATGATAATTTTTTTCCAGAGACCGTTATAATTGATGAAATATATTTTATTGGCATATACTTCATGCGCTGATGAATTATAGACGCCCCAGCCATAATCAAAACCACTGGCTGGAACTTCCCGGTTAAAGGCGCCAAAGAGCCAGCTGCTGTCGCTGTTATGGTATTGCTTCACAGTTTTAATGGTTGTATCTAAACTATTCCATTTGCTGGTGTCATTGCTTGCAAGGTATAATTTCACATCTTTTTTGCTGTTAACGAAAATCGCCACTTCCCGGTTGTCCGCATGGAAGGCGAGCTCCCAATTGGTATTGTCGATGCTTGCTACTGTGCCATTGGAAAGACTGTAAAAAGTTTGGTTCGTATATCCCGGTGCGACAGTGGAAGAATCGTTGATTGTTTGGGCATTCAAACCAAGCCCGGATAAAATGATGATGATGTAAGTAAAAAGGTTTCTCATGGGAGATTTTTAAGTATGATTATTATTGCCGTCAAAAGTAGCTTGAATAACAGAGCAAATCCGCGCCAGTTAAGAATATGACAGTACTTTGACAATGCCGGAAATAGGTTAAAATCCGGATAAAATGAAGGGTGAATTTTCTTATTTGAAGATGACCGACTTGGTGATTTTGGGATGGAAATCCAGAAGCTCTTTATAAAGGCGGGAAACGGGCATTCCCATTACATTATAATAGCATCCCACGATCTTCTCCACACCGATATATCCGATCCATTCCTGGATACCATAGCCACCTGCCTTATCATAAGGACTGAAATGCTTGATATAGCTTTCTATTTCCTCGCTGGTAAGATGCTTAAAATATACTTCGGTACGTTCGTGAAATGTGAGGTATTCGCTATCCCTGCGCAAGGTGATACCTGTATACACCTCGTGCATGCGGCCGGAAAGCATGCGCAGCATCTTATAAGCTTCATCAAAATCGGCGGGTTTATTGAGGATATTATCATCCACGCACACAATGGTATCGGCACAAATAAGTACTATATCATCGAGAGGCTCATTATAATTTTCAGCTTTTTTCCGGCTTAAATAAAGCACAACTTCCTCTCTCTTCAGTGTTTTTGGATATGATTCATCTACATCGAAATGTTTCACCATAAACTCAAAGCCACTTTCCATCAGCAATTGTTTTCTTCTGGGTGACTTGGATGCCAGTATAATCATAAATGCGCACAAATATAACTAACTAAATAAGATTGAAAGTATACCTATCAACATTATAACTTTCATGCGTCTACTCAATTGGGCAAAATCCTGTTGCCTGTCGGCGCGCGAAAGCCTGGTG
>JBBRJE010000348.1:0-3333 GCA_038219845.1 Bacteroidia bacterium | reverse complement strand
GGGTATTTTACTGACAGCATGGGTAAACAGCAATGGTGCGGCAATGGAAAGTTTGCTGATCTATCCGTTTTTTCTTTTCATCCCGTTAAGCATATAGCCTGTGGGGAAGGAGGCATGATCACTACGGATAATAATGATCTTTATCAAAGACTCCTTTCATTAAGAACGCATGGTATTATAAAAGAGGAAGCAGGTTTTTTAAATGATAAAGCGTGGGCGGCAGGAAATGCATCCACGGTATATGAAACTTATCCGGGTTGGTATATGGAAATGCAGGAGCTGGGATATAACTATCGTTTAACAGATTTTCAGTCTGCCCTCGGAATTTCTCAATTGAAGAAAGCGGATGAAGGATTAAAACGCAGGAGAGAAATTGCATTAAAATATGCTAATGCATTTGAAGGAAAGCTATGGTTGAAGGGACAAGCTGGTTCTGTTGAGGGTCATGCTTATCATTTATATATTATTGAAGTAGATAACAGGCTAGGATTATATAATTATTTAAGAACTAAAAATATTCTTGCCCAGGTGCATTATATTCCTACCCACCTTATGCCATATTATAAAAATCAGGGATTTAAAGAAAAGGATTTTCCTTATGCCGAAGAATATTATAGCAGATGTTTAAGCTTGCCGATGTATCCTACCCTCACAGAAACAGAACAGGACTTTGTTATAGATAATGTTTTAAATTTCTTTTTAATATGAATGTATTCCTGCAATCCGAAAGATTGAGCTTAACTGCAGTGACAGCAGAGCATTGTAATGAAAAATATTTGTCATGGCTACATGATTATGACGTGAACCGTTTTATGGAAACGGATGGCCGGCCATCTTCCCTGGAAGCCTTGAAATCATACGTTGAGAATATTAATAATAAGAATACTCTTTTTCTTGCAATTCATCTTAAGGAAAATGGCAATCATATTGGCAATATAAAATTATCTAATATTCGTTATATCCATGGAACGGCAGAATTCAGCTTGCTGTTAGGTGATAAAAATGAATGGGGAAAAGGTTATGCAAAAGAAGCCTCAATTTTACTTATTGACCATGGTTTTAAACGTCTTAATTTGCGAAGATTAATGTTAGGTGTAATTAAAGAACATTTATCAGCGTTTCATTTATATAAGAACCTGGGATTTATAGAAGAAGGAATTTACAGACAACATTCCTTTTATGATGGAGAATTGCGTGATGCAGTTATTATGGGATTACTTAAGAATGAATGGAAGGGATAAAAAAATTGATTCTGGGTACCGTGCAGTTAGGTATCAATTATGGTATCAATAATAATATTGGCAAGCCATCCTTGGAAGAAGCTTTCAATATCCTCGCTGAAGCTCAAAAGGCAAATATCAATATATTAGATACTGCTGATGGATATGGTGATGCGATCGATATCATTGCAGATTATCATAAAAATAATCCTCACTTTAATATTATAACAAAATTCAGCACGAGCTCAGAAATCAGCATTAGTAATTACCTTTCAGCAGTTTTAGAAAAGCTTAATTTAAATGTTCTTTATGGATTGATGTTTCATAGATTCATTGATATGATTAATTTTCCTGAATTGCTAAACATGATGGCAGAAGAAAAGGAAAAAGGAAGGGTAAGATTTATTGGAGTTTCAATTTATACTAATGAAGAATTTCAAATTTGTATTAATAATCCCCATATTGATATTATTCAACTGCCTTTTAACTTATTAGATAATTTTTCTCATAGAGGTGATCTAATGATAGCCGCTAAGACTAAGAACAAAATAGTTCATACACGGTCAGTATTTTTGCAGGGTTTATTCTTTATGAATACTGAAGCCTTACCCCCGAAATTAGTTCCACTAAAAAAAAATATTAATTTGTTAAAGCAGTTAGCTTCAGATCATAAATATAGCATGAATGAACTGGCGTTGAATTTTGCGCTGCATACAAATAGTATTGATTATGTATTATTCGGGGTAGAAAATTCAGCGCAGTTAAAAATGAATTTGGAAAGTGTTAAAGAGGAGTTCGACCCCGGACTTTATCGTTTAATAAACCAAATTCAGGTTGAAGAGAAAGCACTTTTAAATCCTGCGAACTGGGAATGAAAATCATAGCAATCACTCAAGCCCGTGTTGGATCAGGCAGATTACATGCTAAAGTGCTCAAAACAATCAATGGTAAAAGTTTATTACAATCACATATAGAACGCGCCGGCAAGTCCACCTTAATCCAAAAGCTTATCGTGGCAACAACTGTTGAGCCTGACGCAATAAAAATATGTGATTTATGTGATGAATTGGGTGTTCCTTATTACAGGGGCTCTGTCGATAATGTTCTTGACAGGTTTTACCAGATTGGCAGGGCTGAAAAACCTGATTACATTGTTCGTATTACCTCAGATTGTCCGCTGATAGATCCAAGGGTAATTGATGCTGTAATCGAACCTTGCGTTAAGGGTGGATATGATTATGCTTCTAATACTATTAAACCCACATTTCCTGATGGGATCGACGTTGAAGTTTTCAGCTTCCGTGCTTTAGAGGCCGCATGGAAAGAGGCGGCCTTGCCTTCGGAGCGGGAACATGTGACACCATACATCTGGAAAAACGCATTTCATAATGGAGGGAATCTATTTAATAGTTATTCATTAGAACTTGAAGAAGATTATTCATCTTACCGCTTAACAGTTGATGAACCTAAAGACTTTGAATTGATAAAAATACTTTTTGAAAATTTGGGTGATGCCCAACAATGGAAAGAGTACGTAGATTTTATTAAGAGCCATGATGAACTATTTGATATCAATAGTTCAATAGGGCGGAATGAAGGATATATTAAAAGCGTTCAAAACGATATAAAGATCAATTAATGGACAAAGAATCATTTACAAAAAGAATTCACCAGCTAATTCCTGGTGGAGCTCATACTTATTCAAAAGGAGATGATCAATTTCCTTCTAACGCTCCAACAGGTATTGTTAAGGGAGAGGGTGCTTGGTTATGGGATATTGAAAATAATAAATATTTAGACTGCAGCATGGGTTTAGGATCAGTCACTCTTGGGCATGCCTACCAGCCTGTGGTTAACGCAGTTAAAAAGCAATTAGACAACGGAGTCAATTTCCAGAGACCGGGTTTGATGGAATTACAAGCGGCCGAAGCGTTTCTTGCCCTTCTTCCTAACCAGGACATGATAAAATTTTCCAAGAATGGATCAACAATAACCACTGCGGCTGTAAAGCTTGCCAGAGCTTTTACCGGAAGAGATGGTGTTGCTTTTCCTTACGATCATCCATTATATTCCTATGATGATTGGTTCATTGGGAAAACCCCATGTAATAAAG
>JBBRJE010000347.1:0-3333 GCA_038219845.1 Bacteroidia bacterium | reverse complement strand
TTTTCTTATTCTTTAAAACATATGCGATTGCTTTGGAAATCTTTTCTTCCCCGGTATCTGCTTTTAAACCGGAAATTGTTTTATGAAACTTTACGGTTCCGTCCTGCATATACACAACCTGTGTCACCAGTTCATCCAGCTCACTCAATAAATGCGAGGTGATGAGTATCAATTTCCCTTTTTGCTTTTCCGAAATGATTTTCTCTTTTAATATTTCGGAGGCCAACGGATCCAGGCCTGCTGTGGGTTCATCTAAAATTAATATTCCAGAATTAAAAAGAAAGGCCAGGGTGGCGCTTACCTTTTGCGTGGTGCCCCCCGATAAGGTACGCATCCGTTTATTAAACATGGCGGGCAATTCAAAACTGTTTAATAGATCTTCGTCCAATGGCTCTTCAGGTTTCCGGATGTTTATGATCATCTGAATAATTTGTCCGATGCTCATATTCTCGGGATAACGGCCAATCTGTGGCATATAGCCTATATGTCTTCTGTATTCGTAACTATTGGCTATGAATTGATCCATCACCTTAATAGTGCCCTGTGAGAGAATTACCATTCCCAGGATGCTTTTGATCAGCGTTGTTTTTCCGCAGCCATTGGGCCCAATCAATGCAATGCATTCCCCGCTTTTAAACGACAGGTTGACATCATTTAATACTGCGAGCTTTCCGAACTTCTTAGAAATATTGCTAATCTCTATCATAGCTTCAACGAATGCATTAAAGGAGCATTATCAATAAAATTATCCGGCGTTAATGATGGCATTATCTTTTCAGACTTATCGAGGAGGGAAACCATAAAGCTGCGGTATAAAAGCATGGCCGGCGGGTTCTTCTCCACGATAACAGAAAAGATGCTTAAGGGATGATAGGGCACATCGCCTATATTGTTTTTATCCAGGTCATATCCCTCATATTTATCCCAATAGTTGGTATCGAAACTGTTTAATACCAATGAGCCGTTGGTACTGATATCAAAAGTATTTCCAAAAAAATTATTCAGGGTGATCTCATTATCCATGCAACTGGCTTGTATCTTCATTCCCCATCCGTTATTCTTAAATTCATTTTTTTCAATCTTTACCCTGTTCACTCCCTCCATATAAATGCCGCTGGTATTATTGCTGAATTTATTTCCCAGTACATAACTGTCAGAAATTTCTTTTAACAATAAGCCATATGCTCCATCACCCCAATTGTATTCAAAAAAATTATTGAACATCTTTACTCCATGGGTAAACATCACCGAAACACCGGCCCCGTTATTCCTGAAAACATTGGATATATAAGCGTCGTTATTTGAGAACATGAAATGCAATCCATATCTCAAGTTATTCATGGATATATTTCTCCAGATAATTGAATTGGTAACAAACTCAAAATAGATTCCGTCTCTGTGTCCGGAAACTTTATTGCCCGTGATCTGCATACTGTCGCATTTCCAGCAATGAATTCCGTTCCCGCTTTGCTGCTCGGCAAGAGAAGAAGCTTTGAGTATATTATTTTCTATCCTACAGTGAATACCCGCTTGTACATATATCCCAAAGAAAGTATCTTCAAGTATATTACCGGTAATAAGCACGTCCCTGCAATTGTAAATTTTTATCCCTGCTATATCTTCCAGGCTCGATACGCCTGAATGAAGCAGCTTAAAACCTTTTACAACTACATTCCTCGCTTTCACAGATATAATTTCATACTGATACTCCCCATCCAATATGGGATAATTTTGACCCACAAGTGTTATTGATTTATCGACTAAAATATTTTTTTCATGATAGATCCCTTCATTAACCATTACGGTATCGCCCGTTGCTGCTACGTTAATGGCTTTTTGAACAGATTGAAAAAGGTGATGCTTCCCTACTTTAATTATACGGGCCTCAGATGAAAAACATCCATAGAATAAAATAACAAGGATGAATATTATAATTCTCATGGCTTGTAAATTTCATTCCAATGCAACGAAGGGCCGTTGTATTCCCGCATTACCGCATTTAAACTATCTACAGAGCCAAACGCAGTGAAATCGCCACCCATCGGGCTGCGAAGTATGGCGCTTTTTAATAGGAATGCATCATTAGCCCTGATCAAAGAATGATTCATGCTGAAATCTGTAAGATAGATTTCTTTTACAGCAGCCTTGTCGAAATTAGCATCGTATAAAAAGGAAAGAAGGCAATGTATATCATCAAACTTAAATACTCTTCCTTTCGTTGTTAGAATCTCTGCACCAAACCTATTATCACTTATGATCATTTTGCAAAAGATGCAATGATCAGTTCCCATTTTTATTTTCTCGGGCCCCGAACTGCAGGATAATATTAAGATGAGTATAAAAAACAGAATGATTTTGGAAGAAAACTTTAAACCTTGATTATGAATTCTAAAGCTTCTCCAGGTGATGATTGTACAAAATAATAATACCAGGCCAACACCAAAAAACAACCATCCCCCTTTATCCGGCACCGAATAAGCCCCGAAATTAAGCAGTTGCTTAAACCCTATCAAAGGCGGCTGGTAGGCCATTCCTGGAACAATGATCGCAGCACTGGGATCGAGGTTATGGCCATAATTATATTCCCATCTCCAGAAATCAACCATGGACAATACGGCAAAACCCAGGAATAAAAAGCATAATGAATAAAGTATTTTCTTCCGACTTATGATACCTGCGAAAATAAATGCGAGGGCAAAAAATGCAATAAGATAAGGAAGCACGGTAAATTCTGCGAAATCATTGGCATGTAAAGTTTTCATGCCGATATAATGATTCAGACCATTAATGATATCCACGTTGCCCCCCAGCTTACCAGGATAGATAAGGAGGGTAAGGCCTTCCGGATATTGAGGGGCGCTGAGTTCAATGCGCCACATCGGCACAAATAAAACCGTTACCAAAGCTGCTGAGCAAATGATAAGCAGAATTCTCACCCATCCTTTCAATCTTTTATTTTCCATACGCGGTGGTTGATGGTTAAAGTGTCCCGATAAATTTAAAAAGGTTTAAAATCCTGTTACAATCCGGATACTTTGCTTATTCTTTTTTCGCAGGCTCGGCTGACGGCTGATTTTTACCCGTGCTGAACATCAGGGGCACATTGCTTCCTGCCGGAGATATGCGGATATAACCCGACATTTCCTGGTGTAATGCGCTGCAGAAATCGGTGCAATAGAATGGATAAATACCTGCTTTTAAGGGCAGCCATTTCAGCGTTTGCGTTTCACCTGGCATAATCAATAATTCTCCGTTTAAGGCACCTTTAATAGCGAATCCGTGAGGCACGTCCCAATCCTGCTCCAGGTTGGTCACATGGAAATAAACTTCATC
>JBBRJE010000346.1:0-3341 GCA_038219845.1 Bacteroidia bacterium | reverse complement strand
CTTTACAGCTTCTTCCTTTTCTTCTTTGGGATGTTCACAAGCAGTAAGCCAGAAGACGGTGCAAAAGACAGCTATGATGAATTTTATTTTCATTTTTTGTAATACAAAAAGTAAATTAATAATGGTTTTAAATTTTTAGTTAAATAGAAATCGGAAAGCACTTTAACAGTGAATCAATGGATATAAAAGCAATCAACATTGATTTACATTAATAGCAATAGAGATGAACAAGATCACCCCTGCTATGATAATGGATCAAATTCTCAAAAGGCTTTGAAAAAGAGAACTTTGGCATGCTGAGCGCCAATCCGCCGGCTGTTCCTTAATGTAATGATGCTTGCAATCCAGGCTGGCTTTATTCTTGAAAATAAAATGAGTCAGGAGCGCCAGCCGGGTTTTCCTGGAAGAGAAGCCATCCGGGTCTTCATCTTCAACACAATCACAGATGATAAGCGCATCGCCAATCAATTTATGGCGTAAATTAGAGGTATAAATATCCACAGGCTTATTAAGCGTAATGGGTGGTGTCATTTCAATATTTAAGGATAAAAAACAATCCGGGACCTTCACCCGTGCATAACTCATGACTTTAATTCCTGGGATCAGGAGAAGCAATATTGCAAAAAAAATCAGTGGCCGCATATGTAACGCGAAAATAGTTAAGTTCTACACAGGATGACATAGGCGAAGGCACAAAATGGCCTTAAAACCCCGTTTTAAAGGGTCTTTAACGTTTTATTAAGAAATTCTCTGATGGGTGCAAACATTTTTCCTGAGCGTTAAATTTATTTTAATCGCCCATTGAAAATTTCAGGTTTTTTGTAAAGGAGTTTCTGCTTGATTAAAATATAGGAACCCGTTATTAAAATCCAGGTGAGCACAAAATCATAAAACAGGTTATTAATTGCCCAACAAGAATTTGGGAAGCTGCTGCCTCTTAACCAGAATGGAGTGTAAAATGGGAATGGAAATCCTATTTCAAAATTATATTCTTGGCCCTTTTTATAACTATGCAGAGGATTTATCTGCGTTAAGAACGAAATGAAAGAAAATGAAAAGAAAATAAATATGGACAAAAATGTTCCGATAATTATGTTCTTCATTGATTTCAACTTAAGGAATAGATTAATAAGTTTTGGAATTATCTCTTTGGATTTTATATGTTGGTTGTGGCCTATAATGCATGCCCGCCACGTCTTTAGTATTTAGATATCAATGTCGTTTAGTTAAGTATTTATTAATATAAAATCGGTTCAGGTTTTCCGCTTCGCGGAAAGAAATGCATTTTAACACTGAGAACACAGAGATTAAAAACAAGCAGAGGGCGCAGAGGAAAACAATTATAGATTTATACACCTGCATTTCTCTGTGCCCTTCCCGCCCGAAGGGGAGGGATGTATTTTTAACTCCGTGTCCTCTGTGTTAAAACCAACCGCGTAGCGGTCCTAAATCCTAACTAAACGACATTGATTTATATATTATGGTTCGCCGCTATTACGAATTTAAACTTGCTCACCACATCAGTAATTTCCTTATTACAAAGGATACAGCCATGGCAAGTATTAATCGTTCCTTTTTTACTCAATACACTAAATATCATTTTCATCTCTTGTTCTGTAAGTTTTAATCCAAGATTATCTAATCTGCAGAACCCATCCACTGCATAAATTTGCTTCTCCGTATTTGTTGATCTTAGCCAGGTCAATAATTTTTCTTTATCCTTATTTTTTACAAAGTCATCAATCATATCTTTTTCTTTAGGATTCGTTCCAGCAAAACCGCAATATTCTCCATAAACTATACTCTCAATAAACAGTTCTTGTTCATTTAATTCCTCTGAGTATATGTTTCTAAATGCATTTTTCAGCCCATTATATTCAATTTCATTTTTATATTTTTCGATGAGCGTAAAATGAAACAAAGTCTGACCTGTATATCTCTTTTCCCCAATTTCATAATATATAAGTTTATTAGCCGTAACAATGAATACTACTCTAAATGTATTTATAGTACAAATCGCAGGATTAGTTTTATCAGGAATTGCATTTTCAAAATAAAATAGGCCTTCACGATAAGTCCCTATTAAGTCTCGAAGACAATTCCATGCTGACAATCTTTTATTCCCATCAGGCGCGGTCTCATTATATTGTTGTAATTTACTAAAGTTTTTCCCAGATAGAATTTTCCTTATCTCCTTCAACTTTCTTCCATTTATAGATGTGTCATGATCCCAACCATGATCAATAATAGTGTCAGTCAGGATTAGGGTGGGCTCTTCAACATATTGGTTCAATACCGGAATCGTATCAAACGATCTAATAAATGTATTTTTCTTTTTATTGCCAGGCATGGAGCAGGAGAAAGTCAGAATCAATAGAATTAAGAGGGTATTTGCTTTTAACATAAGGTAAGCTTAACTTATTTATCTATGCAACATCCTGCCTTTTGAATGGCTTTATATGATAAATTCATCTATTATTTCTGCAATATAATATTTATTATAATGATCATTGATTAATGACGCTGGTTCTATTTAAGCGGCCATAACCAATACCCAGCTCCTCCAAAACAAATTTGGCAATCACATCTGTTCTCCCTAATATTGACGAATACAAAAAAGGTTAATGGATCCTATATTTTCTATTCGAAATTTATCCTGTTCTTATTCTCTTAAAGTGGATGAGCAGGTCCTGCATATTGATAAGCTTGATATCCCGAAAGGGAAGATCATTTTTTTATTGGGCGCCTCCGGAAGCGGCAAAAGCACCCTGCTTGAAACCCTGGGCCTGATGAACAATACCATTGCACAAGGAGATATTGATTTTAATGCGAAGGACAAAATCTCCCTTCCCGCCTTATGGGCGGCCAATAGCCAGGAACAATTATCTGCTGTTCGCAAAAAGCATTTCAGCTTTATCTTCCAGAACACGAACCTGATGGAGAACTTTACGGCCTACGAAAATGTATGTCTGAGCCGTATGATCAAGGAAGACGCCACCCAGGAAGCAGTGCTTGAAGGCGCGAAAGCCCTGATGAATAAGGTGAAGCTGCCGGAAAATGAAGTGGGGCTGAGCTCATTGGCAGTTAACCTCTCGGGCGGACAACGCCAGCGGGTGGCATTTGTTAGAGCCCTCAATGCGGGCTTCACCGTTTTGTTTGGAGATGAGCCCACAGGTAACCTGGATGAAGCCAATGCCAACGAATTATTTGAAGTCATCAAAGGCAGCATCAATGAAAACCTTACCGCCATCATTGTTTCCCACGATATCAACCTCGCTGTTAAACACGCCGACCTGATTGTTGTCATCACCAAAAACTCACAGAAAGGTTACGGTGAGGCA
>JBBRJE010000345.1:0-3350 GCA_038219845.1 Bacteroidia bacterium | reverse complement strand
AGGGTAAGCGGAGCGATGAACCGGGTGGCGCTATCAGTCATCATCACCTTAACCTCTGCACCTTGTTTGATAAGCAACCGAACCAATACTGCAGATTTGTATGCTGCAATACTACCCGTAATACCTAAAACAATTTTTTTTCCTTTCAGCATAATTTCCTTCCCGGGCGAATCAGGTTAATGAAAATAATTAAATAAGAAAAGCCACGTAATTACTTAACAAAGGTAATCCGTGGCTTGATATTTAAAAACCGCTCAGGTCTTTTATTTTTTGTTTGGATTTTTGAAGAAAATCTTGCCGTTCAAAAATTCCTCTGTGGCAATCACATGGGGCTTGGTCATACGCTCGTATTTAATAGCCATTTCAATTTGTTCGCGATTTTCGCTGAGCTCCTCGATGCCATCACTATGTTCAAAATGTGATAATTCATCGGTCATCTCTTCTTTCAGCTTCTCCGATAAATGATTCGCACGTTTTGAAATGATAGAGATCGATTCGTAGATGTTCCCTGTTGGTTCTTCCAGTTTGCGCATGTCGCGGGTGATGGTGGATATGGTTTTGCTTGGTGTCATTTTTAAAAATGTATGATCTGATTAATTTATTTTCCTGCCTTTAATTTCTCAATCTGCCTGCCCGATTCTTCGTTCATTTTACCCGCCTCCTTCGCGAAATCTTTGGTGAAATCAGCATGGTACTCGTTATATGTTTTAATTACCAGTTGATAACGTTCCTGTTTTTTTGCTTGCTGGCTATTCTTCGCATAAAGGTAATGACTTTTAACGATATAAAATTCTGCCTCTTGCCTGTGCTCAGTTTCCGGGTAATCTTTTAACAGATTGGTAAATGTGATCGCCGCTGCTTTATATTCTTCGGTTTTATAAAATAGATAGGCTGAATTATATGCCTTTAATTCTAATTTCTGTCGTAATTTATCCGCAAGGCCGTTACATAATGGAATATATCTGCTATCCGGATAGGTACCAATAAAAAGGGTGATATCCTCCATGCATTTCTTGGTGTCTGTCTGGTCGAGGTTCGTAGGCAAGCTGCTTTTAAACTCGGTATAGCAAAACATATAATTCACTTCCTCCGCTTTAGGGCTGCTGCTGAAATCATTGCAAAAACGCTTAAAAAGGTACGTGCTCATATCATAATCCTTCATCCCGTAAAAGCAGTACGCATTATAATATTGCATATCCTCCGATAGCGCCGTTCCCCTATAATAAATGGCCAGCTGTTCATACAAAGGCTGTGCACGGGTATAATCACCTTTTCTATAGAGCTTTTCTGCCCATTCCTGCTTCAGCTTTACATCATTATTCTTGAGTATTTTAGGATACTCGCTGCATGATGAAAGCAGAAGGACAATAGACAGACAAAAAAGTACAGTGAACCTGTTCTTCATAAAAGTTGGCGAAGATAGCGAATTTTATTGTTATTTCAATCATACGCGGAGGCTTGATTATAGTTACAAATCAATGTCGTTTAGTTAAGTATTTCCTGATATAAAATCGGTTCAGGTTTCCGCTTCGCGGAAAGAAATGCATTTTAACACAGAGAACACAGAGATTAAATAAATCCAGCCCGAAAAGCGGTCCTAATCTCATCATTGGGCTTTATACTTATTGATAGGCTGCCCACCGATTTCCATCTTCCTCCGCAGCGCCAGGATGGAAGCATAGTGTTTAACTCTTCTTGCTTTTTTTACCTGGAACTGCCGCACGAGCATATCATAGGTCCAGAAAGCGCATTCCCCGAAAACCGGGGCTATTATCCAGATCAGCAAACTCCACCAGCCGATGAAAAAGGCCAGGATGATATTATTAATGAAAGTGAGCAAGGCATAAACTATCGCAAGGGAATTCATATTTACAGAATCATAAAAGTCAACCCTGCTTACCGTTTTATCTGCGATGGCTTTGGAAATAATGAAAGGGAGGCCCCAGAAATAGCAGCCTGCAAGTGAAAATGGCAAGGCAGGAATCAGCCAAAGAAAATCCCGGAATCCAAGCGGGTTATTTACCATCCCTGCATCGGTGATCTTATTTTCGGCCAGGGCAGCTTCATACGCATCGGTGTTCTCCTCCAATTTCGCGTAACATATTTTGTCGTTTATAAATAAGGTATTGATCCTGCTACTCAAATCCTGGAGGGCATTTAATTTTTTTCTATTGTAAATTACCACAGGAATAAATGATAATTTTTCAGTATTGCAATAATAATTGATATGCCGGTCGACCAATTCATCGCATTCAGGATGTGTCACCACCACGAAATTCTCTGAAATCCTTCGTGCCAGCTCCTTCAAAAAAGTGTGGTACCCATGTTGAGGGTGCCTGATGAAATCGGTGAGATAATCTTTTAAAATTAGTGGCCTGGAAATAGAATAGAGCACCGATTTGCGAAAATTCATTTTATGGGTATAAGTTATGGCAGAGGCGAATAACTGTATATCGAGCTCGTGCTCCCGTGCAATTTGCATGAAGATGCGGGCAGTTCCTTTGCGCAGAGGCCTGAGCCTCCGGTCTAGCGCGCTTTGGCCTTCACTGAATATCACTACAATCCCGTTATTTTTTAAGATCTCCGTTAAATCGGTTATGGTCTGGAAATTTTTTGATAGGTTCTCAAAGCCTTCTTCCAGGCGGTATATAGGGCGGATATTAAGCCCTGTGAGGAACCATCGTGCCAAAGGGTTTGCAAAAACATCACCGCGCGAAGTATAGTAAATGGGCCTCCGCATGATGCTCCCGATTAAGCCGGGATCCATAAAGGCACCCGGATGGTTACAGGCAATAACGACGGGCTTATTATTGGGGATATAATTAAAGTTGGCTATATGAATATGCCTGAAGAACAACCGGAACGTAATGCGTTGTAATAAACCTATGAGAATATAAAGCATATAAAATTCCGGAATTTTTCCCTGGCAATAATAAAGATTTTTTCTAAGCAGAGGCAGTGATACCGGCGAATTGTAAATTCATCTCTTCTAAAATGCCATACACTTCATCCAGGTTCAGGATTTTTACCAGGTTGCTGCGAAAATGTTTAATGCCTTCATGGCCATGGAAATAATTGGTATAATGCTGCCGCATCTCCAGCAATCCAAGCACTTCGCCTTTCCATTGCACGGAAAAATCGAGATGCCGTTTGCAAATCTCAATCCGTTCTTCGAATGTCGGAGGCTCCATTATTTCTCCTGTATTGATGAAATGCTTTACTTCCCTGAAGAACCATGGATTGCCAATGCTCGCCCTTCCGATCATGACCCCATCAACCCCATACCTGTTTTTATATTCCACAGCTTTCTGCGGACTATCAATATCTCCGTTTCCAAAAACAGGAATATG
>JBBRJE010000344.1:0-3357 GCA_038219845.1 Bacteroidia bacterium | reverse complement strand
CCAGCACAAAGATGATATAAAAAGTAATTTTACGTTGTTCCAGGTTTTGCATTCCTATTGTTTTTTACTGAGTGGTAATAATAAATATTGCAAAAGAATAATAATCACCAGGGAAGCCACGGCGCTCAGGAGTATCTTAAGCAGGGTAAAAAGAAATTCACCGAAAGTGAATACTTCAAGGAAATACAATACAGTATGATGGGCTAATAATAAGATGATCGCATAAATTGAAAACCAGGCCAGGCCTTTATTCTGGATATTGGGCTGGATATTTTTCTCGTAATTTTCTTTGGTAAGCGTATTGCGTAAGAAAAATATCCTGAGGAAGCCCATAAATACCGTGGCTGAAGCATGGATGCCTGATGTGAACTGGAGCAAGTCGACCACCAGTCCCATAGAAAAACTGAGGGCCAGCACCAGAAAAAAAGAAGTATTAACGGGCAAGAGCAATATAAAAACCGGGTAGATAAATGGATTCACCAGGTTGTATTGCAACATCTGGTTCACCACAAATACCTGTAGCACAACCAAAAACACGAACCGGCCAATTTGAACGAGAATATCGCGATACACCTTATTGCTTTTCTTTAATACTATTTAATAATTTTTGTTGCTCTTCAAAATCGAGATTCTTCACCACATATACTTTATACAATGTTTCAAATGGGGTGGAAAGCTTTATTGAAATATTATTGGTATTGCCTTCCACCTTCACCTCTTGCACTGTGCCGATCTTTATATTGCGTGGAAAAATATAATTCAGCCCGCTGGTGGAGATTTGTTGCCCTGGCTCAATCTTCACATGCTTGTTGATATCATCAATTTGGGCATATAAGGGGCTTTTGCCATTCCACATCAGCGTGCCGGCGTTATTGGTGCTATCGATTTTCGCACTGATATGGGCATTGCTGTTAAGCACCGAGATCACGGTACAAAAATGTTCGCTCACGTCGTATACGATTCCTACCACCCCATTGCTGCATACAACCCCACATTGCCTTGTTACGCCGTTGGCTGCCCCTACATTCAGCATCAGGTAATTGTTACGCCTCGCAGTGGAATTGCTGATCACATCGGAGGCTATATAAACATACCTGCCTGTATACTTTGCTGTAGTATCCTTAAAGCTCATGGTATCTTCTTTATGGGTGGCGGAGTCCTTTGAATAAAAGCTATTGTATAACCTTGCATTTTCTTCCATCAGCTCATGGTTAATTTTTTTAAGATGGAAATATTGGTTGACATTGTTGGAAGTGCTATAAACCCCGCCTGTAAAAGAATTTGCCGTATTGATAAAGCTGGCCTTATGGTAAGGGCTGGAATTAAAAACAAAGGCAAGTGAAATTATTTCAAAAATAAGGAAGACCCAAAATATTTTAAATCGTATGAAGAAATAAAAAAACTGCTGCATGGGGACTTTAGTTACAAGGCGTAAAGCGTAAGGCGTAAGTTGGCAGGTCGAAGGGTAGAAGACGAAAGGCGATGGCTTTTTTGCTTGAGATAATTAGGAATGAATTAGCTGTCATTATCATCAATTGTATTCTCAATTGCTTCATCTTTTATATTTTTCTAATTCTTTTGAACTTATACAACTAATCCTATCGATGCAATTGTATTACTTACGCCTTTCGCCTTAAGCCTCTACTGCATCAGGAATTTAAAAGTAGCAATATTTTTAAGCGCTATACCTGTGCCGCGAACAACCGCACGCAAAGGGTCTTCGGCGACATATACCGGGAGCTTTGTTTTTTGTGCGATTCGCTTGTCGAGGCCTCGGATCAAAGCGCCACCACCGGTTAAGTATAAGCCTGTTTGATAGATATCAGCAGATAATTCGGGCGGGGTTAGCTCGAGGGCGCGTAATATTGCTTCTTCAATTTTCGATATGGATTTATCCAGGCATTGTGCTATCTCACTATAGGAAACCGTGACCTGCTTTGGAACACCGGTCATTAAATCCCGTCCGTTCACTGCGTAATCCGAAGGGGGCTTTTCGAGCTCGGTAAGGGCCGAGCCTACTTCAATCTTTATCCTTTCGGCCGATCGTTCACCCAGCAATAAATTATGCTGCCGCCTCATATATTCGATAATATCATCAGTAAACTCATCACCTGCCACACGGATCGACTGATCGCAAACGATGCCACTCAGGGCGATTACCGCGATCTCTGTAGTCCCTCCACCGATATCTATGATCATATTCCCTTTGGGCTCGCTCACATCTATGCCAATCCCAATTGCCGCTGCCATCGGTTCGTGGATCATATATACCTCTTTACCTCCGGCCTTTTCCGCACTGTCGCGTACGGCACGTTTTTCCACCTCTGTTATACCGCTCGGAATACAAATAACCATCCGGAGCTGCGGAGGAAACATCCGTCTTCCCGGGTTGATCATCTTAATCATCCCTTTTATCATCTCTTCAGCAGCCTGAAAATCAGCTATAACGCCATCTTTCAATGGCCTGATCGTACGAATCTCATCATGCGTCTTGCCATGCATCTGCATGGCCTGGTTGCCTATAGCCACTACCTCTCCGGTGGTCCGGTTCTTCGCTATTATTGAGGGTTCATCAACAACAACTTTGTCTTTAAAAATAATTAAGGTATTCGCCGTGCCTAAATCAATAGCCAGCTCCTGTGTTAAAAAATTAAATATTCCCATGAAGATTTATGTCGAAAGGGCACTTCTTATGCCCTGCGAATTTATTAAACTGTTTAATCAATGACAAATTTAATATTGGAATTCTTGAGGCTTGGGAGAATACTTATTTTGGGTTAACGAAGCGTAGGATTATTAGATTTATTTAAATTACCTTTGAATTAAACTAACCGTCAATTCGTCGAATAAAAGAGGGCTTTGATTTTATCAAAAGGAAGATTTTTACGCACAATCAGGAATTAGATTAGTGATGAAAAAAACATTCTATATACTTCTGTTTATTATAATCATCTCGGTGCAATGCACAAAGAATGTTAGCCCAGAACCACCTGTGGATTTAACAGGTGACTGGTATAGGGAAATTTCTTCGGTTGATGTGCCAGTTGATAGCGTTTATTTCCAAAATAAGGGTTTTCATATTTATGAAGTATTTATTACAAGAATCAGTGAATATGAATATAATTATAAAATCCAAAATGTATCAACTTCAGATGAAAATTCTGGAACAGCAACACTAGATAAAACCACAAAAATAATTTCATTTGACACATTTTATGAAACTGTTTCTGCGCCATATTATAAAGGACATTTTTCAGGCAAACTATCAAAAGATAAAAAGTCAATTGACGGAGATTTATTTGTGACAGTATGGTTATCTTTAGGAGTAGGCCATAGTCATGATCAGGATATTCAAAC
>JBBRJE010000343.1:0-3360 GCA_038219845.1 Bacteroidia bacterium | reverse complement strand
GCTTCCACCGGCGCATTGGGTTGCTTCCTGCTTCTCACACATTCCATCCAATTGCGCACATGTGCAGAGGTTAACGGATCGCCACCTGTGTTTGCGCCTGCTTCAACTTTCACGGCCATTGTACTTAAATCCATTTCAGGTAAAAGGTTTGAATGCATGCCCATTTGTTGCGCCATATTTTCTGTAAGGCCACCTTCAGGAGAAATTTTATTTGTGTTAAGATTTAATGTACCTCCATTAGAATAATAAATTTCGGCAGGGTTCTCGTCACCATTATCCATACGCGACATAAACACAACCTGGAAGCCGGTAGATGGATCATCCTGTGGCCCGTAGTCGAATACCGCAGTGGTGGTATCCCAATTTCTTCTCCCATCTTTCCACATGTAAATGCCACCGTTAGCGGTTACGCTGCGCGGATGTTTCAAACCGGTGAACCAATGCACCGTATCTATCTGGTGACTCATCCATTGCCCTGGCATACCTGATGAGTAAGGCCAGAACAAGCGGTATTCCAAATATTTTCTTGCATCGAATGGTTCATAGGGCCGGTTCTGGATATATCTTTTCCAATCCACATCTTCTTCTTTACATTTTGCAACTAAATCTGGCCTGCGCCACCTTCCCGGCTGATTTACGTTCCATGTTAATTCCACCATTTTTATAGGGCCGAATTTTCCTGATTGAATAAAATCAGCAGCAGCTTTATAATTAGCGCCGCTTCTTCGTTGAGAACCGATCTGTACAATGCGGTCGGAAGCTTTTATCGTTTTAAGTGCGGCACGGTTATCTTCCATTGTTTCTGCGAAAGGCTTCTCGCAATACACATCGCATTTTGCATTCACAGCCTGGATAGCATGTAATGCATGCTCAAAATCCGCAGTGCTTACAAATACTCCATCAATATCTTTTTGTGCATATAATTCTTCATTATTCCTGCATGCAATAATATCATGAGCCATTTTATCTTTCAAATAATTCTGGCCTTCCTCCCTGCGATATTTCCAAATATCCGAAACGGCTACAATATCAAAGTTGAGCTCTTTGTAATGCTGCATAAAGCTTGGAAGATGCGATTGCCTGAAACGATCAGAAAAGCCAATGACTCCCAATCTTACACGATCATTGGCACCTAAAATATTTCTATAACTTTTTGCACTTATTCCTTTTGCAGCCAGCAAGGTTCCTGCAGCAGCTAACGTTGTTTGCTTAATAAAATAACGACGTGAATTTGTGGACATAATACAAGCAATTTTATTATTAATAATTAGTATTTAATTAGCCGGTATGCATTATTAACCTGGTTGAATAGAGATGCAATAATGATTGAATAAAGTTAACGGGTTTACTTTAAATGATAATATCAGTTTCTATGAGATCAAGGAAATGTTTAATCCTGTAAATAAATTTCATGCAAGGCACAAAGAAGGAAGACGCAAAGTTTTTCTTATAAGGCTTTCTTCCAACGTGAAATTTTTTCTTTGTGTCTTTGCGTGAAATTTTAGTTTGCGGCTTTGCGTGAAATTCTTATCACAGCTCTTTTATTTTAATACTTCTGAAAGAAACATTCGTTCCATGTTCCTGCAATAAAATATGCCCTTTTGGCGCCATACCAAAGTTAGGCCATACCACATACTTGCTTTTCGCTACCAATGCATAGAAGTACTGAGTCCCTCTTTGGTATTCCACTACCTTCCAGCCATTGATCCAATGCTCTGCTCTTCCATCAGGATATACTACTATTCTTCCCCGGTTCCATTCACCTATTGGAAGTTTTTCTCTCCTGTTACCATGGTCATCTAAAAATTTTTTTGCAGGGATCAAATCATATAAAGATGCCATTGTTCTGTTACCGATTGATCCTAATTTCCCATCGGGGTGTTTATCATCATCCAATATCTGGTATTCCAATCCAATAGCAGATCCTTTATTTTCTTCTTTTTCTGTCACAAAATATTTTACGCCACTGTTCGCAGTATCTGTGATCCTAAATTCAAATTGAAGATCGAAAGCGCTGTATTCACCGGTTGTAACAATGTCTCCCCCGTTAGCAGATTCTGCACCGTTACTACCTTTCACGTTAAGGGTTCCATCTTTTAAATACCAAACCTTATCAGGAAAATAATCTTTGTACACGCCTCTCCATCCATTAGTTGTTTTACCATCCCACAATAATTTTATACCTAATTTTTTTTCATCTTCTGAAAGATAATTTGGAATTGTACTCACTACAAAAATCTTATCAGGTGCAGATTGTTTTAAATTCTGAGTTTGTATCCTTATATTTTTCCAACGGATTTCTTCACCTGCATTCTTGGTGTCTTCTACCTGATGTACCTGCAAAGCGATAAATCCTTTTGGCGTTATATTATCTATAAGGTGTGCACAGGCAATTCCGTTTACCCATGTACGTATGTTGTTGCCAATACATTCTATGCGGTAATGATTCCATTGGTTATTTTTAAAAGCATGCTGTGCTGAAGGATTGTATTCCATAGGATACAACCAACCTCTTCTTGCTTCATCATAAATCCCCCCACTCCATGCCCGTGATGATGGATCAATCTCCATCTGGTAGCCGTGGACTCTTTCAGGTGTTTTTAAATCAGTAACATGGCAGGTATCATTGGCATCTTTTATTTCACTCCTGAATTGTATGCCGGAGTTCATATCACTGTTCACCTTGAAATCTGTTTCGAAAATAAAATCTCCATAAACTTTTTCAGTGGCTAAAAAACTATTGGGTGTATTTGCAACAGTAGTGCCAATGATCTCTCCATTCTTTACTTCATACTTTGCTTTACCATTCAATTGTTTCCATCCATGCAGATCTTTGCCATTAAAAAGATTGACCCATTGGGCTTCTGCTGTCTGGACAAAACAAAACATTCCGAGGTAAAATAAACTACATCTAATACAAGCTTTCATCTTCATACTTTAGATTTGAAAATTATTAATTCAAAAATAAGTTAGATAAAAGAATTTAAGCCCAAAATAATTTTAATTCAATTACTAATGAATAGACGCCGGAAGCATGATGATTACCCTGGTTCCTTCACGCAGGTCTTGTATTTCTACTTTTGCTTTTCTATCCTGGTTAAGATTATTAAAAATAGAAATCCTGTCCTGTGTTACTTTGATGCCCAACGAAATTTTGTGAATCGGATTGTTGACTTTTAATAATGCCGCCTTTGCACGCCCTATGCCGTTGTCTTTTACGTTTATAATAATATAGCCATTCTTGAGGCTGGCTGATAAATTTAATATTCCGGTATTGCCTGGTTTATTTCGTAATCCATGAATAATGGCATTTTCTATAAATGGCTGAATGATCATTGGTGGAATTGAATATCCCTGTTC
>JBBRJE010000342.1:0-3365 GCA_038219845.1 Bacteroidia bacterium | reverse complement strand
AATATCCGATTTGGCCAGAAGGGTGAAAAAGAAAACGATACCCGAATGCTGAGCTGGCAATATGGGTTGAAGCGAATTATGTACGGAATCTGTATCAGTGGTGAGCCGGTTTTGAATATTGATGGTGATACTTTGATTCCACTCGATACGGTGGAGGGTGCGGATTCACACGAACTTATCCGTTTCTGGTATCTGATGCAAATACTGGAGGAGACGATACAAGAAAGAAGGCTCGATAGGAGCATTGCGAATTGGGGTGTGTATTTGCAGGAACTGGTGGAGAAAATGGTATTTCAATCGGGTGAAAAAGATGATGAGGATTTTCACAGGCTGATTTCTTACCTGGAGAAATTAACCTTGCTCGAAGAAGTAAGTTCAGAGCATATCAGCTTCGAAGTTTTCCGCCATAGCTTCCTGGAAATTTTAAATACTGAAACACAGGCGTTGTCATTTGCAGGAGCAGGCATCACCTTTTGTTCGCTCATTCCCATGCGTAGCATTCCTTTTAAAGTGGTGGCCATGATGGGTATGGACTTCGATAAATTTCCACGTAAAGAAGCGAAGCTCAGCTTTAACTTATTGGAAAATAAAAAGAGGAAGGGCGACCGTAATGTAAAAGAGAACGACAAGCATTTATTCCTGGAAACGATTCAGTCGGCACAAAAATATTTTTACCTGAGCTATATCGGTCGCAGTGCAAAAGATGCAAGTAAAATTCCTCCTTCTTCGCTGGTGGATGAACTCGTGGAATATATTATCCAGGGTACCGAAGATGCCGGCGAGGAATTAAAAAATAGATTAATAACAACCCATCCGTTGCATGGTTTCAGCCAGAAATATTTTAACGGTAGTGGACTGTATTCTTACCTTAGTGATGAAAAATACCAAAGCACCGACAGCATGCCTGCTATTGTAAAAGAGGAGGCTGAATTTATTTTCGATGAGATCCTGCTAAAAGATTTGCTTACATTTTTCAAGGATCCGATTAAATGGTATTTTAATAAAGGATTAGGAATTTATTATAAGGAGGATACTGTTCTCTTGCCCGATAACGAAGTATTTGAATTGGATAACTTGAGTCTGTGGAAGCTTAAAAAAGATTTGTTAACGATACACGAAACGGAATACGAAGAATATTTCCGAACGCAACACCTGAAAGGAATTTTTCCTTTGAAGAATATAGGGCGAATTGTTTTTGATGAGATTCTGGAGGAAATCGGACCGATGGCTGCCAAGCTCAATGATATCAAGGGCAACGCGCCGGCTGTAACCATGGAAATAAACCTCCAAATTGGAAACAGCACCATTACAGGCATATTGAATACGATCTATGGCACCCGAATGCTATGCTACTCCGATTCAAAATCCTATAATAAATATGTAATCGAAGCATATATAAATTATCTCATAGCATTGGCCCAGGGACTAAAAATTGATTTGTATTATATAGAATTCAAATCAGGAGAAGTTTATAAAATTTTGAATGGCACGATAACACAAGCACAGGCCACAGAACACTTGGAAATATTAACCGGTTATTATAAATCCGGATTTAGCCGGGCGTTTTTATTTAGTCCGGCATTGGGGATGCAGCCCTTTGAAACAGACGCTAAAAATTTTGTGTCGGAAATAAATAAAAGATACAGCAATAATTTTGATTTTACATTTAAGGATCCTTATATGCTGAAAGCCTATGAGAATAATTTTTTTGCTGAGGAGAATTTTGAAATGATGAAAAAGAACACTCGTATTTTAGAACAAATTGGATCTTTAATGCCGGGAATTATATGAAAATAGTCAACCATAGGCGAAGCCATAAGCAGTCAGACGTTAAAGAATATATTGAAAGCAATTAATACAGACTTAAGCATGAGCACCATACCCTTTGAATCTCTTAGCGTACCCTTGCATAAAAGCAATTTAATTGAAGCCAGTGCAGGCACGGGCAAAACGTATTCTATTGCCATACTCACGCTGAGACTATTGCTGGAAAAAAATATACCCATTCAGGAGATCCTGATGGTGACGTTTACCAAGCCCGCCGTTGCAGAGCTGGAGACACGTATTCGCTTATTTGTGCGCCTGGCCCATTTGGCTAGCATGGGAAAAAGCATCAACGATTCCACCATCGTAAAGATTGTTGAAGCATCAATAATAAATATCGGTGAAACGGATACAGAAAAGCGCCTCAAAATCGCGATACTATTTCTGGATGAAACCTCCGTGCTCACGATACATAGCTTTTGCCAGCGCACCATTACGGAATATGCTTTTGAAACAAACCAGGTATTCGGTGCCGAAGCCATGGATGAAACTGAATTGAATGATCTTAAAGCCGACCGCGTCAACCGGTTCTGGCGAAAACATATTGTAGTGCTTGAAAAAGCATTGATTAAGCACCTTATCCCAAAATGTTTAAGCCATGATTTATTATTAGAATTTATTGATAACGCCATGGCGGGCAAAAAACTCCTGGAACTAGAACACTTCGATCCTTCAAAAAATAATTTACTCTCACTAAAAAGTCAGAGAATAATTTCAGACGAGCTTAAAATCAGGGAAGATATTATTTCGGTAGCGAGGAAGGCTGCTATTGATTGTGTCGAAAGAAACCGCGCTGGATTGCTGGTAGCGGTACAGGCAAATACCAATGCCAAAAAGAAATTTCTTCCCATCTTCTACGATCATGAAAAGCTGATTGATGAGATTTTAAGGAGCTCAGATAAAGATTATGTTCAGAAGATATTTTTGGAACAGCTTATTTTACTCGAACCTATTGGACCTGCCCAGGAAGAGATAGTACAGATATTGAATTTATTTTCCAATAAAATTTATCAGCTTGCCATCAATGAAATCTGTTACGAGATACAGCGAAGCAAAGAAGCCAAAAGCCTGTATGCCTTTGATGATATGATCGACAAGCTGCACATGGCAGTAGTGGATAAGCCAAATATGCAATTGATTGCGGCGCTGCGCCAGAAATACAAAGCTGTATTTATCGATGAATTTCAGGATACGGATAAAAAGCAGTATGAGATCTTTAATACTTTATTCGAAGGCTATTCGAACTTATTTTATATCGGCGATCCCAAGCAATCCATTTATGGATGGAGAAAAGCGGATATCCATACCTATTTTAATGCTGGTAAAATAGTAGCCAATAAATACAGTATGGATGTCAATTACCGTTCTAGCGACGCTTATATAAAAGCACAGAATGAATTTTTTAAACCAGCAGTCGATTTCGATACATTTCATTATCTTGATGCAGCCGACGCGATTCAATATATTCATGTGCAAGCCCCAAAAGACAATGAATCCGGCAATTTGCAATATGAAAATAAACAAGTGATGCCCATCACATT
>JBBRJE010000341.1:0-3376 GCA_038219845.1 Bacteroidia bacterium | reverse complement strand
ATATTTAAGCGATAAAGAATTGGTGCGTGTATATGCTTTTGTCATTATGCCTAATCATATACATTTGATTTGGGAAATGTTGGGCATAAACGGTAAAGAAATGCCACATGCCTCATTTATGAAGTTTACATCGCATCAATTTCTTGAAAAGCTCAGGAAGGAAAATCCTGCTATGCTTTTGAATTATGCGGTTGAATCAGATTCACGCAAGCATCGGTTTTGGAGCAGAGATGCACTGCCTATCGAATTATATTCGGACAAAGTGTTTGAACAAAAGTTTGATTACATTCATAATAGCCCCTGTGCGGGTAAATGGAATTTGGCTGATGAACCGGTTAATTACAAATATTCATCTGCTAAGTTTTACGAAACAGGAAATGATGAATTCGGATTTCTCAGACACTATTCTGAATGGCAATGATGACTCGATTTATCGTCCGTGTTGACACGGACGATGGCGGGGATATTATTATTAATATTTTGTGTTTTTGTTTAAGCTGTAACATTGATATTATTTACCAAACCAGATTGCAGGATTCCACCTTTGGCTGATAACCTGCCGGGTTGTGAGGACACTGCGCTACCTTATCCGTCAGACTTGCGCCAGTGGGGGCTTTGGCACTATTCAAATGGATAAGTTTTATTTTCGATAAGGTAATATTTTTCTCTATTTTTTTTTAACACTTTTTCAGACACAAGTTTTCCATGAAGATAATCTCGCAGCATCGTTAAATTTCCATTTTGATCATAAAAATTCCATTTCCCATTTAAAACATTTGGAATAGAATCCTCATAACTGAATTCCATCATTTTGGATCCGTTTGCATAAAAAAAAGTCCATTTACCAACTTTACTCCATAATGCCGTTTCAATTTTGCCTTTTGCTGTTATTCTTAATGAATCATAATTCAAAAAAATATCCTGTATACCACAATTAAAGATACTTTTTATAAATATAGTACCATCAGGATTATATGCGATGTACTCGGAGCAACCATATTCCGCAGAATCCAATGAAATGTTATCCTCTTTTGGAATCCCCGTTTCATAAAATTGCTTTATAATCAAACGATTATCGCTTTCGGCATAATAACTCAGAGTTTTAATATTACCATTCTCATACCATTCCATAGTTGATCGTGCTTTTCCATTTTCAGTATAGATTTCTAATTTTTTATTCCCATTCTTATAATATTCAAAGTCCCTTCCTTCAGAATTGTATCCATTAAAATTACTTTCTATATACTTTTTACCGTTTTGAAAATAGCCATTAACTTTCAATTTTTTTCCTTTATTGTAATATATGTCAATTAATATGGTATCATTTCCTTCAAGAATAGTTGTCTTTTTTATTCCGGTGAAAGTTGTATCCTTTAATGGTTTGCAATATGCAAACAAATCATCCTTACTTTGATTAAAACTTAATTTTTCAATTTTGCCAGTGAACAAATCATTTTGTGCATAGCAAGTAGAGTAAATTTCCAACCACTTCATGAGCACTATTATCATCAAAAATTCTTTTCTCATTAATTAACGGTTAAAAAAGAAATAAAAATTTTGGAAAGCATATCTTAAATTTGACTTTGTACTTGCAAATGAGCCATAAATATATCTATCAATTGTATTTCCATCTCTTGATATCGGATAACGGAAATAATTTCTTGTTAAATCATAACCGTATTGAAACCGTTTTTCAGGATGTTCAAACATTAATTTACCTTGCTTTTCCAATTTTGGATAAAAATAAAAAGCTGTATAGGATTCACCAGGATAATTTATTTCTAATCCATACGGATCAAGTTCGGAATTAGGATCACGAAAGATAACAGTTCCCCAATTATTTTTTTCACCTGTCGCAATATTTATTGCTTCAAACTCATGATAAGGATAGTCAAGTTGAGGATAAATACCCTGAGGTTCAGGGAAAGGAGTATTACTCGCTGTCAAAGTATAATCTGCTGGCGGCACCACAAAATTAGGTATTGCCTTAGGCAGGTTTTCAATTTGGCTTCCAATACTTCCGCCAACAAATCCTCCAACGACAGAACCAATAGTGCCAAATTGCCCACCGGCACTTAAGGCGCTTTTAAAATTACCTCCATTTACATAGTTGGTCCCAAACCCCAAAGTAAACCCCCCCGCAAAACCTGCTGCAGCTCCTGATAAACCATAAACAGTTCCTGCTTCAAATTGCGTTGCAAATGCCCCACCGCCCATAGCTCCATAAGCTCCTATTGCTGCACCATACCCTACTGCGCCTGCAACAGCGCCCACGCCAATTCCGGCATAGGTATGCCAACTATGATAGTTCCATTGAAAAGCATTAAAGTTGTGATTGACAGTTGAACCACCTAAATAAGCTCCTGCTATAATTGCCGCTACAAGCAGGATCGGAGTATTTCCATCGGGATCAGAAAAAACCAACGGATTGTTCATCGCATACATATACCTGTTCATCCCCAGCGGGCTGCCCGGTGCATTATTAAAATTATCCGGGCTTAGCATGCTGCAAAGCACAGGGTCATATAATCGCCCGTTCATATTGATGAGAGCAAACTCTTCAAGATGCTCGTGCCCGGTATAGCCGCGGTCAAAAAATAATGGCTGAGGTGCAGTGTACCCCCAGTCATATAATTGCCATGTCTGCGGGTCTCTGCGTCTGCCCCAAGCATCGTAGCTGTTTTCTTCCTGTACTGCACTATTTGTTGCATCATAAACAAGCGATATGCTGCCGAGATAATCGGTACGGATATAGTACATGTTATCGATAGTGTTGTTGGTTCTTACCATGGCTGCCACTAATCCAAAAGGGCTGCTGATGTAATGAATCTCGCGTGTATTTCCGGAAACAGGGTCAAAAGTTTCTTCATAATCGCCTGCAAAGTATTTTGTTTTCGCAAGCATGCTATTGGTCGTTAAATCCGTTTGGGCGCGCTCATGGTCGGGGGCATAGGTAAAATCAAGCACGTTATTAGTGAGAGGCCTTTCCAGGTGGCTGATTTTATTGAAAGGAGTGTATTCAGCAACTTGATGATCACCTGTTTCCATCGCATTCCAATTGACGTTGCCGTCTATTACAGTAACACCGTGAAGGTGTGAGGGATCGTTGTATGTGTAATTACCCACATCGTTCATATCCTGGAATGTGCCATCGTTATTCGGATGGTAATTTATAGTGAAGGTTGATGCTGGAGCATTATACGTTCCGCCCAATGCAGTACTGCTTTGCAATTGAGAAGAATTATAATATTGAAATTCTTCACCCAGGTTATGAACGGGATTTTCATCAGTGCGGTGTTTCATATTTCCTGTCTGATAGTCGAACTCATATCCTTGCTGCCAGAGTGGAATTGCTGTTGTATTGTCTATTAAGTCA
>JBBRJE010000340.1:0-3393 GCA_038219845.1 Bacteroidia bacterium | reverse complement strand
ATTATAAGGCCGCTCCATTTAGGGGCGGCCTTTTTTTATGTTATTTCTACTTTCTTCTTCTTCAACGATACAAAATTCAATATATATATTTATCGTGTATTTTAATTAATGGCTTTTAAAATTTCGAAATTCAGAAAGGATGCTTATCGGAATTGCACCTGAGAAAGGGAGAATAATCCGGTTACCACGATAATAAAATTGCATAAGACGATAAAATATAAGCTATCGGAATCCTGAAATTATAAAATAAGGATTTAAAATAATTGATTACCCCTCGATGTCTTAACATGGTGTTTGTTTGGACAAAACTGAGAAAAGCCTTGTCATTCGGAGCGAAGCATAGAATCTTGTATTCCTCTGCCTATAGCACCCCCACTTCAGTCTTATTGATCGAATCCGCGTATCCTACTAGCAATACTTCTCATCGTCGTTCTGATCAAACCCGAGATCATCAATCAATATCATCGTTAAGAAACTTCTTTTTAGGATTAGAGTCCATAATGAGTATTCACTTCTTTTTCTTTACCAGATTCTTCGCTTCGCTCAGAATGACAAGGGGGATTACTTTCTGCATTCTGGATTAAGAAGCTCTTCGATATAGATTACCAATGCAATTTTATCCAGATTGCAATTGCCGACTAATCGAGATATAATCAATTTAGATACTTTAGGTATGATTATTCTCATACTACTATATTATTAGCCGAATAAAAAAATTAATTAAATAAGTTCAGCATTTTTAAAATGACAATTCAATTGCCCTTTTTTTCAATTTTTTTTTTTTTTTCAATTTTAAACCGTTATTTCCCAAATAGAATTTTTTTTTCGAGAGCATTCTTTTAATTTTAATCTTACAGTTCTAAATCAAACTATACATTTCCACTATTAATCCTTTTTCTATGAGAAAATTTTTTACACCGATTTTTTTATTTCTTGCTTTTCTTTTTTGTTTCAGTAATGCTGCGGCCCAGTGTTTCTCTTTGCCTACCTATTGTATTCCAACTGTTACTAACACTGGCAGTGCTTACGGTATAGGCATCCAGAATGTTACTTTAGGTACTACCATCAATAATTCGACATCCTCTATCGGAACTCCACCGAATTATTTTGATTTTACAAACCTGAGCGTTGCTGGCGCGGCTGGAACAACCATTTATGGGTCGGTGAAAAACGGCTCGGGTAATGCCACTCAGATTCGCATCTTTGTTGACTGGGACCGGAATGGAACTTTTGGAACCACGGCCCCCGAACTTGCGTGGACCTCTAATATCACCACCACAGGTACGGTAGTTTCCGATACCATTATAATTCCCGTTGGCCAAGCCTCTGGGATATATCGTGTAAGAATTACCGGCGACTATACCGGTTACTCGCCCAGTCCTTGTTCTCTCGGATATGGAGAAATTGAAGACTATACGCTGGTAGTTTCAGCTGGAACGATCGATGCGTCAGTGATGAATTTTGTTTCTCCGAACTATTTTGTTTCAGGAAATAACACTATTTCATTTTCATTAGCGAATTTAGGAAGTACTACCATAACCACTGCCGACATCGGCTATCAATTAGGCACCAATACACCCGTATCGCAAACCTTGTCAGGTTTGAGCATCGTAGGAGGTGGAGTTTATACCGCAACTTTTTCAACACCCTTAAATATTCCAAGTCTTGGAAATTATGCGATGAAGGCATGGATCGGAAATGTCAATGGCAGCGCCTCAGCCAATGCAGCGAATGACACCCTTTGCAGAAGTTTTACAGTGTATTGCGGTTCTGCCTTAAATGGCGCATATACTATTGACCCGGCAGGAAGCGCAACAAATAATTTTAAAACTCTTGGGGCTGCCGATAGTGCCTTGCTTACTTGCGGAGTTTCAGGAAGCGTGGTCTTTAGTATTGCCACAGGCACTTATACAGAACAGATGAGTGTTCCATTTATTTCAGGTTCATCGTCAACCAAAACTGTTACGTTTAAATCGACTTCCGGTATTGCCTCCGATGTAATAATTACATTTAATGCTTCTTCAACAGCCAATTATACTGTAAGGCTAAATGGTGCAAGTTATGTGAACTTCCGGAACCTTACCATCTCAGCAACAAATACGACTTATGGAACGGCTTTGCTTTATACGGCCAATGCCTCGAATGATTCATTTATGAATATTGTTTTTAATGGCGTGAGCACCACCAGCACAAGTAATACTCTGGCCGTCATCACTTCGCCAAGTACCACTATTTCCAATTTTATGTTATTCGACTCTTGCCGTGTGATTAACGGTGCTTATGGTACTTATATCTATTCTACAGGAAGTAATATCCTTGGAGGTGTTTCACAGATGACGATATTTAATAATTGTGATTTCCAGAATCAATATGCTTATGGAATGTATAATAACAACCTTGATGGAATCCGGCTTACAAGAAACAGGATCATAACAAATTCCACCTATACATCCTACATAGGTATGTACAATTACTGGATCATGGTGCTTGCAGATGCCAGCCGAACCATCATCAGCGGAAATAAAATAAGTGGGGCCGTAGGAGGAAACGGGATCTATAATCAATGGTTTAGCGTGAATTCGGGAGGCTCAGTAGCAACCCGCCGACCCCTGATCTCAAATAATATGATTGATATGGGGGCATCCTCCAATTCTACCTATGGCATACATTCCGCCTATGATTACTGGACGGATTATTTTCACAACTCTGTAAATATAGGCACTTCGGATAATACTAGTAGTTCTGCCGCCGGTTATTTCGAAAATCCAAATTCAAGTCCTACGGCTGTTCAAAATAATATTTTCTCCGCCTATAACGGGGCTGCGGCTGTAAGATACAGCGCTACCACAAATTTTACACCTGTTGACTATAATGACCTTTATACCACTGGAACCAATTTAGCGTATTTAAGCACTACCGCATATACCTCGCTTTCGGCATGGCGCACCGCATCTTCCCGGGACGCGAATTCGATTAGCGTGGCACCGGGCTTTGTGGCGACTAATAATTTACATATCGCATCCACCACAAATCTTTTATCGGTAGCCGTGAATCCCCTCGTACCATTGGATTTTGATAATATCGCACGTTGCTCGGCCGTTACGGATATTGGCGCCGATCATCATCCGGGAAATAATGATATTGGTGTAAGCAGGATCCTCTATCCAAACAATGCAGTTGCCAGCTTAGGCACAAAGGACCTTGTTGTAGTATTGCGCAATTTCGGTGGGAATACAATTACTTCCGCTAACGTAAGTTACAAAGATGGGGCGGTTACCAAAACCGTTTCATGGACCGGCTCATTGAATCAGTGCGATTCGGCCATAGTAACTTTTACCGGAAGTAATCAATACACTTTCGGCGGGGCATTCAGTTTGAAGTTTTATACTGATG
>JBBRJE010000339.1:0-3411 GCA_038219845.1 Bacteroidia bacterium | reverse complement strand
ACTGTTCTATGATATACAAATCATAATGATGAATTTTTGTAGAGAGCCGGAAGTCGAGGTTATCATAATTAATAGTAAAATTACCCTCCGCTTTTCCCTCACTCATGCCCGATAGGAATGAAAATGAAGCCGCAATAGTATCGGTATCCCATTTCAATCCGGTGCTATTAACATTCAGTTCCCGGATAAAATAATCTACAGGTGACATAAGCTCCCGGTAGTGGAATTCCCCGTCATTTATTTTTATACCGGTTAAATTAAAATGGATCTTTGAAGGCGAAGAATCGGGCTTGTGTTTTTTGCTGAATTTTTTGATCAGGTCCTTGAAATTCAGCTCCCGCTTATCCAGTATAATAAATCCCTTGGGCTTGTTGAGTGTAAGTTCAGTAATTTCATATACATGCCTGAACATTTTAATCAAAGAAAAATTTGCGCTAACACTATTGGCAGTCAGGAAAAGGGTATCACTCTGATCCTCATAAATCCTTACATTGGTAAGGTATATATACCCGGTAAACGGATTCACATAAGCCAGGTCTAATTTAATCTGTCTGCCTGTATACTGTTCATCATATTTCTCGATCAGATACTTCGCTAATGGCGAAATAAACACGATAAGATTAAGAATAACAAACAGCAGGGTTGCAAAGAAAATAAGAAGGCCTTTCTTAAGCCGGGTATCTGCCAATTTCATTCCTGGGAAATATATATTTTCTATTTTGGATTAGGTTCCAAAGATACTAATAAGTAAGTTCTAAAAACTGAAGAAGAAAAATTCAAAGCCTATCATATGGATTCCGAAATCCTTGCCAGGGCATCTTCAAATTCCTGAAGGTCTAATGGCTTAGACAGATAAAAATTAGCGCCGGCGCGTTTTGCCATCTCCTGGATATCGAAATGGGCGGAAAAAAGAATGACGGGAATATGGTTTAAATCCTCTTCCATCTTTAATATTTGTGTGGCAATAATCCCGCCGGTATCGGGGATCTGGTTATCAATAAGAATAATATCAGGGGTAGTGCTTTTTACTTTTTCTACAATATTTTTACAATCAGAAAAAGTCGATACCTCCCAGCCTTTTTCTTCCAGGATATACCTGCTAATAGTAAGTATACTATCATCATCATCTAGAATAAGGATTTTCCTGCCCATTGGTTATTTTATTTTATGCATAGGAATTGAACGTTTCCTGACCCGGAAATTATCCTAAAATATATGTTTAGATCCTGAAAGAAAGATACGATTTTAGCTTCAGTTCCCAAGGTTAAAACCAAGGGCGGCACGCTAAAAGAATAAGAATGTATCATTAGTGCTTGGTTCTTTTAATTCATTAGTGCATTAATCTCTTCAATAATCTCTGGCTTAGGTTCTCATTCCGGCAATTAAATTTACCTGAAAAATTTTTTAATCAGGGACACTATTTAAAAGCATCCCTGATTAAAAAATACTGCGCTCAATGGAAATTAATTTCCCATTATCCTTATCCTATCCTATTGTTCCAATAATTTATAGAGCTCGGTAAGGTTCGGAGAAAGAATTATTTCTGTCCGACGGTTACCTGCTTTTCCTTCTGTTGTTTCATTTGTTTTAACGGGGTGGAATTCACCTCTGCCGGCAGCAGTAATACGGTGTGGATCAAAGCCATAATCTTTAGTAAGAATCCTCACGATATTAGTAGCGCGGCCTGAACTTAAAGCCCAGTTGTCTTCAAATTTTCCACCTTTAATAGGAACGTTATCGGTATGCCCTTCAATCACCACATTAATATCCGGTGTGCTATTAAGCACCTCCGCCACTTTTGCCAAAGCCTGCTTGCCTTTAGGATCTACTTCAGCGCTGCCCGATTTGAATAATAATTTTTCTTCTAATGATACATACACATTACCGTCTTTAATATATACGCTTAATTCGTCCGCCTTAAAATTGATCAGGGCGGCGGCAATACTCGCCTTCAGCTTATTCATCACATCGCGTTGCGACTGTATAAGATCCTGAAGATTTTTTAAACGACGGGCCTGGTCTGCAATAGTCATTTTGGAAGTAGTAGAAAGATTCTTAAGGTCCTTTTGAGAGTTATTATAATCATTCTCAAGCGTGGCTTTGTCTGTTTGAAGATTTTTTACACTTACATTACACATGTCTAACATATTTCTGGCCTGTATGCTATCATATTTCATAGCGCTGATTCTGGTCTGGGATGCTTTATATTTCTTTTTTGAAACGCAGGAGATGGTGACAGAAAGAATAATGAGCAAGGCAGCATAGAAGTAAATTACTTTTTTCATATAAAAGAGGGGTTAAGGTAAATGTATTTTTGAGAGGCAAAGATGGGCAGATCAGAACAAAGAAAAGTTACAAAACTTTTTAAAAGAGTTACATAATTCCCTTATATAAAAAGGGGAATCACCATAATAATTACACGACAGAAAGGAATTTTTTAAGCACTCATATTTTCTGTGCAGCGGTCACCACCTTAGGTGGTTCTATTTCTATTTTTTGCTTGATAATGACTACAGAATATTCATTGGGGATGATCTTCGCTCCGTGCGTATGTGCGTATACTTTGGTGAATTCGGCGCCGAAATAAAGTATGATGGCCGAATAGTATACCCAAATAAGTATAAGGATAACCGAGCCGGCTGCACCATAAACGGAAGCGATAGAGGTAGTGGAAAGGTAGGAGCTGATTAGAAATTTCCCTATCATAAAAAGGAAGGCCGTGAAGGCAGCGCCTATAACGCTATCTTTAAATACCACTTTCCCATCAGGAAGTGATTTGAAGATGATGGTGAATAAGAATGTGATGATGAGGAAAAGGAAAACAATATTTAATATGTATAAGGAATAAAAGTTTTCATGATGAAACCGCGTAGATAATCTTTTGTTCAGCACGTCCATCAGGGAATTAATCACCAGGCCCACCAATAATAAGAAGCCGGCTGATCCAATCATGGAGAAGGACATCAGCCTGTTCTTTAAAAATTTAATGAAGCCTCTCTTGGGCTTTGCTTTTAAGCCCCATATATAATTAATTGAATCCTGGATCTCGGAAAACACCCCGGAGGCGCCAATCATCAGGATGATCACACCAAGGGTATTGGCAAAAAGATTGCTATGAGATAGTTTCGCATTCTTAATAGTTTCCTGGATCTGCAGTGCGGCTTCATTGCCTACCACTTCATTAATTTCTGCAAAGATCTCTCCTCTTACCGCTTCCCTTCCAAAAAATACACCACATAAGGAGATAATGATAATAAGCAATGGGGGTAATGAAAAAATAGTATAATAGGATAAAGAAGCGCTTAGCTTTAAGCCTTTGTCATCCAAAAATTCATCGAAGGATTCAGAGAGTAAATACCAGATTTTTTTTAATGAGGTGGTCATGAGAATTCGGATAATAGGGGACAATGC
>JBBRJE010000338.1:0-3416 GCA_038219845.1 Bacteroidia bacterium | reverse complement strand
ATTTGGCTGCGGGTAATTATATGATCCAATTCACTACCGATAAAGAGAGCGTAAGCAAGAAGCTAACGATCATCAGAAAATAAGTCATAAAATTATTTAAGACAAGGCCCTGGTAGCATGCTACCGGGGCCTTTTTATTTGTACGATAAAAATACCAATAGGTGGTTACCTATGCTGAGGATATGGAAAGAAGGTTCATTACCTGCCAGAAGAAATGTTTGATATCATTGTTCATCGATCCGCCGCACAGTTGTTTCTCAAAAATATCCCGGAAAATTTCAATTAATTTATTCAATGGGTATTTCAATATTCAGCCCACTGAGAACTATTGCATATTTTTGCCTTATGCCTGCCATCATCATTAAAAATATCAGCCTTGTCAACGAGGGTGAAATAAAGTTAGCTGATGTATTCATGAATAATGGGCGAATTGAAAAAATTGCGCCGCAAATAAACAAAATGGCATCCCTCGAGATTGATGGTACGGGTAAATATCTGATGCCTGGAATTATCGATGACCAGGTGCATTTCCGTGAGCCCGGCCTTATATATAAGGCGAATATTTATTCAGAAAGCCGTGCCGCCGTTGCGGGTGGTGTAACCAGCTTTATGGAGATGCCCAATACTATTCCCAATGCGCTGACCCAGGAGATACTCGAAGCAAAATACAGGATCGCATCACGAAGCAGTCTTGCCAATTATTCATTTTTTATGGGGGCGGGAAATGATAATTATGACGAGGTGATGCGAACCCCGCTCGAGGACGTATGTGGCATCAAAATTTTTATGGGAAGCAGCACGGGCAATATGCTTGTTGACGATGAGATTGTTTTGGAAAAGATTTTCGCCAATGCCCATAAAATAATAGCCACCCATTGTGAAAGTGAAACCCTGATCAAAGCCAATATGGAAAAGGCCAGAGCCCAATACGGAGACAATATCGGGGTGGAGATGCATCCCGTGATTCGGGACGAGAAAGCGTGTTACGCGTCCAGCAGCAAGGCAGTAAGCCTGGCTAAAAAACATGGCACACGGCTACATGTCCTTCATATCTCCAGCGCTGAAGAGATTGCCTTATTTAGTAATGCCCTGCCTCTGGAACAGAAGAAGATCACAGCCGAGATTTGTGTGCATCACCTCCATTTCAGCAGTGATGATTATGCGCTACAGGGAAATAAGATCAAGTGCAATCCTGCGATCAAAGCACCGGAGCATAAAATAAAATTATTGGAGGCATTATTGAATGATAATTTTGATGTGGTGGCAACAGATCATGCGCCACACACCCTGGAAGAAAAAAACCTGCCTTACCTGAAAGCCCCGGCCGGACTGCCTTTGGTTCAGCATGGCCTCCAGCTTATGCTCCAGTTTTATTTTGAGAAAAAAATATCATTGGCTCGTATTGTGGAAAAAATGTGTCATGCCCCCGCGCAATTATTCGGTGTAAAAGACCGCGGATTTTTGCGGGAAGGCTATTATGCGGATGCTTTTATTATTGACCTCAATGCCAATCAGAAAATATCAAAGAGTAATATATTTTATAAATGCGGATGGAGCCCATTGGAAGGAAAGACAATGAAAGGTATTGTTACGGATACTTTTGTGAATGGCAATATCGTTTATATGAACGGTAAATTTGACGAGAGCAGTAATGGAATGCGATTAAGATTTACAAAGTAACCATGAAGAAAATTATATTATTAAATATTGATATTAAAATAAATCTATTGTGTTTGATCGTTTTTATTGCGATTAATATGAAAGCGCAAACGGCATTAAACACAAGAATAAAAACCCAGCTTTACGATAAAGGTTTCAATATTTTGCCTGCTTACAAATGCACCGGAAGCACACTGGAATATTATACCGATGCCTATGCCGGGGAAACTCTGGAAAAGTTTAACGTGAAAATGCCCAACCTCAGGGGATGCACCGATACAGGCTATGCATTAATATATTTCGCCGGCTTTGAACGCAGCACCTGCAAGAACTATAGTGTGGTGATTATTGGCAATGCACAAAGCATGCTTATCCCGAAATTATTTTTCGATCATAATCATAATCTTGATTTCAGTGACGACGGCCCCCCGATAGAATTTGACTATAATAGAGAAAGCATAGAATTTGATCTCTGCAATGCCAGGGAAACAACAGCATGCCTGCATTACCGGCTGAGTCGCTATAAGCTGGAAAATCAGTATACCCTGCGAAAGAATCTTGATGACTTTTTTAATTTCAATGCAGGCACCAAAAAATACCTTGGATTGAATAATAGCTTTCGCATTCAATGTCATAACCAATGGGGCACAGATATTAAAATCGGGAACGACAGCTTTCGAATCGCTGTGGAAGACCATAATATCAATGGGATCTATAATGAAGCAGGCATTGATCATATCAGCCTCGTGCCTTATGGTTCGGAACCCATTAGCAATGATGCCAATGAGGGTTCCGTCATTATTCCGAAAGCGGGAAAGGATATTATTTTACAACATCTCAGTGAAAGTTATCTCGCCAAAAATATTACTGCCAACGGTCAAACGATAAATATCAGATACCTGGGTAAGCACAAGCGTGCAGCCGAAAAATTAGTCCATAAAAGGGCACCCCGCTTCAGCTATGAGCTGCTGGCTTACCGCAAGTATGCAACATTGCGTAAGTACCGTGGCACCCCGGTTTATCTATTTTTTTATAATTTCAAGACAGCGGACAGCACAACGTTTAACCAGCTTAAGGAATTATACGATGCATCCAATGGTAAGCTGAAAATTATCACGCTCAATTATGGAAACAGCCCTTCCCTGGTAAAAGAATTCGTGAAAAATAATTATTATATGTGGAGCAATGGCCTGGCTACAAAAAAGATTTATAAAAAATATAAAGTAGACCAGCTCCCCATGGGATTTTATCTCAATAAGAAATTGCGTGTCACCAAAATTGGAGTAAGCCCGGGTGAGATGCTGGAAGAGTATAGGAAACAGGTGTTTTGAGGCTTGTTAAGTATTTATTAATGTAAAATCGGTTCAGGTTTCCGCTTAGCGGAAAGAATGCATTTTAACACAGAGAACACAGAGATTAAACACCTGAAGAGGGCGCAGAAGAAAACAATTATAGATTTATCCACCTGCATTTCTCTGTGCCCTTCCAGCCCGAAGTGGCGGGAGGTATTTTTAACTCCGCGTCTTCTGTGTTAAAACCAACCGCGTAGCGGTACTAATCTTAACGACATTGAATTATTATCAATGACTGATTTTATCTGTAATACAAAATCGAATTTGTGACCCAGCGAACTTATAACTATTCTTTATATTTGTTTTCTAAACGGCTCTATATGAAGAAAATTATTCTCATTTTTTTTGCTCTATTTTTATTTTTAAATTTATAAGCATCGCATTTAACGGGTGCTGAGCTATCAT
>JBBRJE010000337.1:0-3453 GCA_038219845.1 Bacteroidia bacterium | reverse complement strand
CCTTCTGGCCAAATCGGATATTGGCAGCCTCGATATTTTTTCGAATCAGGTCGGAGTTTTCAATTCCAAAACGATGTCTTATATATTTCGACTCAAGCAATTCTAACACTTCTTCCGCCTTAAAGCTATCTAATTGAAGCGAAAGAATCATTTCAATCGCACTGAACATCGAATTGCCTGTACCGATACATTCATCAGCAATGGTATACGGAAAATAATAAGGGGCATTATCAAAAACAGCGCTGATATAGGGCGCATAATTGTCAATATTACTCACCATCACCACTATATTGCGTGGAGAAAATTTATCTTTTTCCCGGTCAACCAAATGAACGAGATAATTATAGAGCACTTCCACTTCCCTCACAAGCGTATAACATGCATTGATCGTTACCGAGCCATCATTGAGATCCTCTTCTTCAATCTTATTGCGGCTTTCGGCAGGTGCATTAAAATATATATCGTGCTGTATTTTTTGTAATAAAGTGTTAGGCGTTCCTGGTTCTTGCGCCAGCTCATCATTATAATTATTGATATATGTTTCATCTTCAAACAATAAAGAGAAGCTGTCCTTAATAATATTGCCCCAGCTATTCAACAATTCATTCCCGGTGGTGGAATATTTTCCGGCCAGAGGATGGTTTCTTGATTTTTGAATGATGCGTGCAATTTCTTTCTCCGATTTATCTTCCAACCAGTACGAGGTAGGCGCAGGATTCAATAGATAAAAGCTGATCGAAATATATTTCGATAGCTCGTAAAATAAACGCAGATAAAATGGAGTGATTACCGCGATCCCAAAAAAATGAAGGTGTGGGAGTTTTGTTTTTAAGATATGCCGCTTATCTTCATTTTTCAAAAACTGTATAATCAGCTGCATGGTATCCGTTTTATCCAGCATGGCATTGCCGGTTTTCAAATTCATTCTCAGCCAAAGATATTCCTGCCAATCACTAACCTCCTGCAGCTCCTTTTTTTTCCAGGCAGCAATAATTTCAGGCCGGTAAATTTGATACTGGTCGAACAAATCGGCTACCTTAGTGCTTAGGGCGATGCGTTTCACATCATGGTTCGAATAATAAGTAGAAATGGCCGGAAACTTTTTAATGAATTCCGGATCATTCAATAAATGAAAGATATTCCATTTGATGAAATCGGAATTGAGGACAGGCTTATCGTAACCCCCGAGCCAATAATAAATTTGGGAAACTATATCGTTAGGCTTTTTAAAAATGCAATTCGCGGTGATGCCCAATTCTTCCGCAATCTTAATCTTAAGCCAATTATTCATCCCTTCTGTTTGCGTCACAATATATTGCTGTTCAAATACGCCGGGATTATGCTGTCGCAAATCGCTTGCAAGCTGTGTGGCCAGCCTGGGTAACGCATTGGAAACATATAATTGGATTGGCATAATTTTTATCTTTGTCTTTTATTGAATTTCATCAAATCGGTTATTAATCCCGGAGGTTCTTTTTACTGAGGCCTTTGCCGTTTCTATGAGAATCGTTTCTGATGTTTGAACGATCACCTTTTCTTTTGCCCGTGTTACGGCAGTATATAAAAGTTCACGGGTCAATAATTTCTCACCATAATCATCCGGCAGAATTACCAGCACACTATTGTACTCCGAGCCCTGGCTCTTATGCACCGTCATCGCAAAAACTGTTTCCGCATTGGTAATATATCCAGGCATCACCGTACGTATTTTTTTATCGCTGTCTTCAAACCATGCCCGCATATTCCCGTTGCTGTCTTTACGCATGATCCCGATATCTCCGTTAAATAATTTCAGATCGGCATAATTTTTTGTGATGATCACCGGCCTGTTCTCATAAAATTCGGTATCGGGGTTCAGCAGTTTTTTCTTATTGAGAAAATTCTCTATCGCCAGGTTAACTGCGTAAAGCCCTTGTGGGCCTTCCCTTACAGCACATAGCACCCGGAGATGATTTAATTTTTGCAGCGCCTTTGATATATCCGGTTCAAGGATAAATTCCTTATAGCCTTCAATAAATGTTTCAAATATCTTAGTATCCTCTAATGGAGCAATTTTTACTGATTCATCGGAATTGGACCAAACAAAATACCGGAGTGTTTGTTCCTCATTTTGGATAATAGCACGGCTGAATTTCCCAATGCCACCAATACTATTGAAGCGATGGCTTTTTTGCAATTCGATACTATGTCCGGCCAGTGGATGGATCAAATTTGCAATATTTGAATCCGGTATTTTTCGATCTTTATCGGAAATAAATTGGTTTATGAATCCTGCCGATTCTTTGCTTAGGATATTGGTACCCTCCAATGATTTGCACAGATCCCCGAATAAACTCCCGGCTTCTACGGAGGCCAATTGATTTTTATCACCCAAAAAAATGATCCGGGAATTTGGTCCAATGGCATCCAGCAGCTTCGCAAATAAGGCTACATCAATCATCGAGGCTTCATCTACAATTACTATATCATAGGGAAGCGGGTTGGATTTGTTATGCTTAAAATTCACCGAATCCGGAATAAATTTTAAAAGCCTGTGAATGGTGTTCGGTGATAATGATTTTAACCGGTTTGTTATTGTCTCGCTTACGGGCAATTCCGCCTGTTTAAGCGACTCCGCCATTCGCATGGCTGCTTTCCCCGTGGGAGCAGCGAGTGCAACAGTATAGGCCGGGTTAATTGAAAATAGGATCGCTAATATTTTTGCGACCGTAGTTGTTTTCCCTGTTCCAGGGCCGCCGGTGATGATTGAAAAATTATGCACGACGCATTGGATTGCTGCGACCAATTGCCAGTCTGTTTTTTCCTCTTCAGGAAAACCTGTAATATCATAAGAGGCCCCGAATGCTAATAATAGATTTTTATGCTTGTCAGGCGCTGCAATCCTTGCATCGCGCTCCCGGGCTTCATTATCCAATAATCTTTTGATGGCGTTTAATATTTTTGTTTCATACGAAAAATACCGGTGCAGATACAGGTGTTCTTTATGTAAAACAAAAGGAAGGATTTCCTCCGGTCTTGTAGAAATGTATTCGGTTAATGTTCGAAGTTTATTGGAAGGGATGGGTTTGTTATACGGGATAGAATTCAAATTTTCATCCAGTTCGTTGGTAGGAATACAGATATGTCCATCCTGCATCCTTTTAGAGATAAGGTACGCGTAGGGCTTTATCCTTTCATCCCTGAAGAATTCCGCGAACTGCTGATGGACATCGTTGGTGGTGGTCATGGAAGGTTTTTAATGAATGGGAAAAGATAGGATTTTTTCTTCCGTCACTACAAAAGTAAATGGGATCGCGCCAGAGTATGTCGTGGTGGTAAGAATTTATGAAACCACGGTCAATCTAAGCGACTTAAGATGATGCCCGGATTCATTGGATTCAATTGCGGATAAAGCCAAAGGGAAAGCGGAGTCTGTGAATTCTGCTTCACACCGAGGACCGGAAAGCTGGTGGT
>JBBRJE010000336.1:0-3521 GCA_038219845.1 Bacteroidia bacterium | reverse complement strand
TGAAAATATATTAGGGAAACACACATTTAATCAACACTACCAATGCGAAGTTTGAAGGTAGGGCAAGGCATTGAATAAATAAGCAGTGTAATGGCTTCGCCTTCGTTTCTTATGGCCTTTTAGTTCCTGCTTGTACAATTGCTCTCCAAGGGCTTTCATAAATGGCATCGCCACGGTTTTGTACTCATAAATATCATCATTGAGAATTTCATCTTCATTGGTATAGATGGTGGCGCTAACCATAAATTCAATATTGTTTTTAAAATCCACGATATAGGCTGCATCGGTGCTAAAGCCATAGGCCTGTCCCACGATATTAAATATGCGGATATTGGAATTAGGCAATACCCCTTTCTCATTTCCATAGAGAAGGTATTTTTTGTATGTAGGAAAATACGAGGTATCATACCATGGATAGGAACTTTCAAAAGGATACTTGGAAAGATACTCCCATAGAAACCTCCGGTCATCTCCGGTAATTTTTAAAGTGGTGTCATAGCTGTCCATAATTTTCTCAAGCAGAGAATTTAAATCGTTCAGAGGTATATTATTATTATACCGGAATTGCTTGGGCTTGCCAATAAGGCTGTCATTCATATATAAGCCTTTCCCTATGGTTACATCTTTCACTGGATTGATGTATTCTTCTGTGGTGATGGCCTGGGTGCGCAGAAGCAATGAAGAATCTTTTCTGTAAAATGAGAACGAATTATGAAACCTATTGTCCTCTGGCGAGCAATGCCAGTCGAAACGTTGTATGATGGCTGTTTGCCTGAATCCCAATTTTCGTGATGCCTGTTGAAAATAATCCTGTCCTACAAAATCGAAAACCCTGTTATATGCCTGGTTATCGCTTACCAATAGCATGCGTTTAATGTATTGGCTGATGCTGGCTTTTGCATCCGTGGAACTGCTGTCATAAAGTTCATCCGTCTGGCAATGGCCGTTGGCAAAAGCCTTCAGCGGCGTGGCAGGACTGATGGAATCCTTAAGGTCTTTATGTATGATCTGCAAGGCATAAGCGCTGGCAAATAATTTTGCGGTGCTCGCCGGATAAAAATATAGCGTGCTGTCGACATTGAATTTATAATGCGTGTAAACCGGATGTTCATTTTTATCTCTTTGAATCCGGGTGTAGATGATTTGCAGCCTGTATTTATCTTTATGATTCGCCGCTTCCTTTAAAATTGGCTTCGCCCGCAGTGCCTTTTGCAATGGCATTTTATTACTGCAGCTTACTAAGAATAAAAAAACAATGACGAACAGCGAATTATAACGAACCATAAAATGCTTAAACCGGCTTTACCGGACGGGTGATAACCTGGCCGCAATTTTTACAGGTGCAATTTTCTTTATTATCATAAAATCTTTCAAAAATGGGTGGCAATTGCTTTACGATATCCGTAACATATTCATATTCTTCATAAACCTTATGACCACAATTTTCGCAATACCAAATGAAGCCATCCAGCTCTTTGGTTTCCCGCTTACGCTCAATAACCATCCCTACGGTGCCGGCAGGACGCTGTGGAGAATGGGGCGTGCACGGCGGCAATAAAAAAATATCACCTTCATTGATATGCATATCCACGGGCTTGCCCTCTTCAATGATCTTTAAGATTATGTTTCCTTCCAATTGATAGTAAAATTCTTCCCCTTCATTAAAATGATAATCCTTGCGGCTATTGGGGCCACCCACCACCATAATAATAAAATCGGCGTCCTCATACACACATTGGTTTCCCACCGGTGGCTTTAAAAGATGACGGTGTTCATCTATCCATTTTTTAAAATTAAAAGGGCGTTGTATCATATTGATTTAATTTGAAGATATATGTACAAAAGTATTATTTTTTGATAAACTAAACATTAACAATAAATCTGAACCAAAATGCTTTAAATTTGCTTACCCAATGATACGCTCACTGATTATTATTTTTTGTTGCTTCTCTGCTTTTGCATTGCAGGCACAATCAAAGAATGCCGGCACTGTTGATAGCACTTTTATCATATTCCCAAACCCCGCCCACGAGCAATTTTATATCACTACCCAGGGAAGGGTATTCTATGCCATGATTATTACCAGCCATGGAGAAAAGAAAATGGAATACCTGAATAATGAGATCCCAAGCTATCCCAATCAGTATGCATTTGGATGCAGCAGCGCCGGTTGTGCCGGGGCTTATATAGCATCTAACTTTATATGCACCCTGCAACGTAAAACCCTGGAGAATGGCTTGTATTATATCGTTTTGCTCGACGATTTAGGCCATGCATATTATAAACAGCTGGTGCTGGATTAATATGGATCCGCATCAAATTGATGAAGCTTTTGCTTATTTAAAAAAATATTCTAATTCCCCCGTCACCGGAATCATCTTAGGTACAGGCCTTGGCGCTCTGGTTAACGATGTGAAAATTGAAGCCGCAATTCCTTATACCCAGATACCTCATTTTGTTAGTTCCACGGTGGAGTCTCACCAGGGCAGGCTTATTTTTGGAACCCTTAATGGAGTGAATACCGTGATCATGCAAGGCAGGTTTCATTATTACGAAGGCTATAACATGAAGCAAGTGGTATTCCCTGTATATATAATGAAAAAATTAGGGATCGAAAAACTATTGATTACAAATATTGCAGGCAGTATTAACCCTACAATTAAAGCGGGCCACCTTGTAATCATCAACGACCATATCAACCTCCATGCAGAAAATCCATTACGAGGAAAAAATTTCGATGAGCTGGGGCCGCGATTTCCGGATATGTTTAACCCTTATACAAAAGAATTAATTATTAAAGCCGAAATGATCGCGGGAGAGAATAAAATAATTTTTCATCATGGGGTGTATATAGGCTTACAAGGGCCGAACCTGGAAACGCCAGCCGAATACAGATACCTGCGCCTTATCGGTGGCGACTGCGTTGGGATGAGCACAATCCCCGAAGCGATCGCTTGCAATCATTTGGGATTGCCGGTTTTCGCCTTATCTGTAATCACCGATGAAGCTTTTCCATTGGTGCCTCATAAAATAACGATTGCAGAAATTATTGCGATTGCAAAGGAGGCGGAGCCCCAGATGACAAAAATCATCACGGGCTTGGTTTGAGAATTCAGAGGAGGGAGATGGTGTTACAGTTATAAAGTGCTACTGTACTTCAGTGCTCCAATAGTTCCCCCGATTCCTACCCTGGCCTATAGCCTGATTCCTTAAATATCTTCATTAAATCTTTCTCCTTCATTAATTCAGGGATCGTAATTTTGGAATGTGTTTCCATATACTTTTTCACGATCTGCCATCCAAGCCATTCGCCCACCCGTGGCGGGGAGTCGCGGCTCACATCGGGTGCATTGGTGAAGGGCCCGTCGCTGAAATACTTATTGTTCTCAAATTCATTTTTTCCATACAATACTTTGCGGTTTACAAAATCAATCCACATCTCTTTCTCCACCGTCTTCATCCAGCTAAGCTTCTGATTGCTATACTGGATCTTAATCGTATCGGGCATATCGGGGCATAAG
>JBBRJE010000335.1:0-3544 GCA_038219845.1 Bacteroidia bacterium | reverse complement strand
GGGGGAATCAGTAAAAATTAATTCCCAGATGGCATTGTTTGAACTGTTGAAAACCCAGCCAGATGCGTAAAATAACCGCGATTTATTAGGGCATAAAATAATGATAGGTCTGGGTGGAAATATCACTAATCACATCAGCCAGGTCGCTCACCCTTTCGCCTTTTGTCATCACCGTGAGCAAATAGGTGCGGGTTCCGGTATATACAATGCCTGATTCATGCAATTCACGAATCTTGCCGCTCACATTCTCCCCGAATTTGTGGGCAACCATAGTACTGCTGGGAAGGTTTCTGGTAAGTCCTTTATTAAAAGTGGAATTGGTTAATAATGAAAGTGCATACTGTGAATTATTGGTGTTAAGGTACGTAGCATTATACAAAACACGCATAAATTTTGAATAATCTTTGGCAGTGATCGTATAATAGATATTGTGCATGTCCATTTTTTTTAATCCAAGTACAGAGAACAGGTTATTCAATTCATTAATATCGAGCTCCTCATTAAGCAGCAGCGTTGCAAAATTATCCGACCGTACCACCATCTGATAAAACAAATCGCTTACTTTATACTGCACCCCAGCCTTAATCACTTCGTCTTTATAGGATTGGCCGGGTACGATACTGTTTTTTTCGAGGCTGAGTAATTTATTTAATATCTCAGGGTGCTCTTCCGATTTCTTTAGATAACAAATGAGTACTGCCAGCTTCATTAAGCTGCCGGGGTAATATCCTTCGGTATCATTCACCTCAATCCAGTTATCATTATCCATGTCTTTAAGATATACTGAAGCAGATTGAATCTTACCATTATGCTTGCTTTCATTGATGATCTCATTTAAAGAATTATTTAATTTTGCCAGCTCTTCAGCAGGGGAGAGGGTCTCGATCAACAGGATAGGCTTGGTGAAACGATTGCCACCGCTTCGAACCACATGCTTTTCACTCTTCAGCGCAGGGGTATTGGCAGGGGAGACAGCTGGAGTAGTAACATTATTCTGTGTACTCGATCCGGATGCTCTTTCACTATTGTCATTATTGGAATTGCCTTGATTATTTAAATCATTGGCTTTGTTTTGTTCATTGATTTTTTCATTTTGTAAAATATCCTTCTTTATTGTCGCCTCCCGTTGGGTGAGTATCATAAAAAATACCATGGAGGTAAGAAGAATAGCGATGATAAAATAATATGCGGGAAATTGTTTTTTGAAATATTCAACCATAATTATTATTATATTTTTTTATTAGTTTATTGAATTTAAGTTGCTTGTTTTGTTTCCGTCGAGGCGAAGCCGCATGATAACTATGGCCAGAATATCGAATGATGTATAGGTATGCATAAAACATTAGTCTGATTTACGAGAAATGGTTGCATGAATAATTTCATAAAAATTTTTGTTCCTAATTATAATTACATTACAAAGATACCTTTTTTATTTCGCCGGGTATTTTCGAATATATTATTTTTTTGTGAATAAGTTAATATTGTCCATTAAAAAGAAGGTGATCATATTATATTTTTCTTATTTTTAACCATTTATTTAAATAAGTTATGACATTCATAGAAGCATTATACGGAAGCCAGTATGCCGAGATCGATAAAAATGGCAAGGATGGGAACAAAGGGCGGCTTAACGGAAATATCTTTCTTTCCGTTTTCATCTTATTATGTATTGTCCTCCTTTTTATTTTTTTAACTTTCTTATCAAAAACTTTCTCGCAGGCTGCTACCAATGCGGTGGTGGCTAATTTCGGCAATATGAGCGGGAGATCCATAGGCAAGCTCCTTGCTATCCCCTTATTTCTTGTTATCTATTTCGTTATTACTAAAACTATCGGAACAGAAGCAAATTTCAAGGCGGTTATAGCAAAGTTCTTAACTTACCCTGAAGAAATTCGTGATAAAGCAAATTCCAAAATTCTTATGCCTTTTTTTATTGTCCTGGGCTTATTAATTCTATTAATATTTTTGAATTGAGTTTCTAAGATTAAAACCTCCGACTGATTCCTGATGCGTAAAGCCGTCTATTTTATTTTTCTCTTTTTATTGGTCCTCTGTCTTGGATATTCCTGTTTTAATGACAGGGAGGAAGAAGTCGAAAAATCAAAATATTTAAACCATGATAAGTCGGTAACCTATGTAGGCAAAGAAACGTGCAGAGGCTGCCATCCTGATATTTATGCTACCTTTTCAGAAACTGGAATGGGTAAATCCTGGGGATTGGCAAATCATAATAAATCGAGCGGGAAATTTAATTCCAAAGCCCTGGTGTATGATACTGCCAGAAACCTTTATTATCATCCGCAATGGCAGGGAGATACCTTACAGCTCATTGAATTCAGGCTGGATAAGAAAGATACAATATTCAAAAGAATTGAAACTATTAAATATATTGTAGGAAGCGGACAACATACGAATTCTCATATTTATGAAGTCAATGGATTTCTATATCAGGCTCCGTTAACTTTCTATACGCAAAAGGGAGAATGGGATTTACCACCCGGTTTTGAAGGTGGAAATAATACAAGGTTCAGCCGGGCCATCGAGCTGGAATGCATTTCCTGTCATAATGCCTTTCCTTCCTTTGATGAGCAGGGTGAGAACCATTACAACAAAGTGGAGCTGGGATTGAGCTGTGAACGATGTCATGGTCCGGGAAGCCTTCACGTAGAAGAAAAAAGAAAAGGCAACCTGGTGGACATTCATAAAGAAATTGATTATACTATTGTAAATCCATCTAAGCTCTCCTGGCAGCTCCAGATTGATGTATGCCAACGCTGCCACCTCCAGGGGAATGCGGTATTGAAAGAAGGAAAATCCTTTTTTGATTTCCGTCCGGGAATGAAATTAAGCAGTGTCGAAGATGTATATATGCCACGCTTTACTGGTGATGACAGTAAATTTATTATGGCATCGCATGCCGAACGGTTACAAAAAAGCGCGTGTTTTATTCAAAGCAATCAACAACAGAGCGGTAACCCAAAAATGCTTTCACTAACCTGTGTTACCTGCCATAATCCCCATATAAGCGTTAAAGTTACCGGCAAGGAAATATTTAACAATGCCTGTAAAAATTGCCATGCCGATAATTCCTGTAAGGCGCCTGTGGCGGAGATTCATAAAGAAAATAATAATTGCGTTAAATGTCATATGCCTATGAATGGCACCATAGATATACCGCATGTAACTGTACATGATCATTATATTCGCAAACCCATGGCAGAAGCCACCCATGCATCGAAGCAGCAGTTTGCAGGCATAACCTGTGTGAATAACCCTTCCCCCGATGCCGCCTCCAGGGCCGAAGGATACCTAAATTATTATGAGAAATTTGATCCTTCCAGAAGCATCTGTCTCGATTCTGCTTTCTTTTACCTTAAACAATGTGAGAATAAGGAACTCTGGATTCATTATTATTATTTAAAGCTTGAATATTCCAAAGTGAAAGAATATGCGATAAAATTGCAAATCAATGAAATCCATGATGCCTGGACCTGCTACCGAATCGCAGAAAGCTTTATGAATCAAAATGATTTTAATGCAGCAG
>JBBRJE010000334.1:0-3558 GCA_038219845.1 Bacteroidia bacterium | reverse complement strand
CTACAGGGTCAACACGGTCGTCATAGCTTTCTACTGCCACTTTTGCACGCTCGCCAGGCAGCCTTACAATTTTCTTGATGGCGATAACGCCATCCATGATTTCGGGCACTTCACGCTCCAGTAAACGTTCCAAAAATATTGGAGCGGTACGCGATAATGAGATCTTTGGAACGGCATTATTCATCTCCACTTTCTCTATCACGGCACGGATACTGTCGCCTTTCTTAAAAAAGTCGGCACCAATCATATTGGCTCGTGGTAAGGATAGCTCATTACCATCATGCAGGATCATCATCTCCTTTTTCCATATCTGGTATACTTCACCTACAATCACTTCCCCTACCATCTCTTTATATTTACGGAACAGATCCGCGTTCTTTAATTCAAGGCTACGGCTGTTAAGGGTTTGACGGGCGTTATAAATGGCCCTACGCTTAAACTGGCTCAAATCAACCTTCACCGCGATCTCGTCACCAATCTCGCAATCATTATCATGCTTGATGGCATCGGTATATTCCATTTCTGTTGCTGTGCTGTAGATATCCTCATCAGCCACCACAGTATAATTCTGCCATATCTCCAACTCCCCGTTATCAGGGTTTACTATAATATCAAAATTCTCATCGCTGCCATACTCTTTCTTGAGCATTGCCCTGAAAACATCTTCCTGTACACGAACAACAGTGGCTTTGTCAATATTCTTTGAATCTTTAAACTCAGTAAAAGCTTCAATCAACTCCGTCTTGTCGATTTCGGTAGTTTTTTTTGCTTTAGATTTCATATTTATAATTTAATTTAATATTGTTATACTCCATTTTTTTATGCTTTAAAATTCCAGCATCACCCGGGCTTCTTTTATTTCCTCCAATAGTACGGTATGGGCTGTCACTTCTTTTTTCTTGAGCGGCTCTTCAAGTATCAGGCTCGTCGCATTTATCTCCTTCAACCTTCCCTTCAATATACCGCCATCATCTAATTTAAGCTGAAGCTTTCTTCCAATATGCTTCGGATACTGGCGCAACATTAATAGTGGCTCATCAGCTCCGGGGGAAGTTACATCCAGGTGATAAGCCAGCTGCAAGCTTTCCTCCTCCTCCAGCTGCTCGCTTAAATACCGGCTTACCGCTGTGCAATCGGATATCCCTATGCCCATATCACCATCCAGCACTACCAGAATCTTTTTATTGCCCTGTGAGATTTTTAAATTCACCAAAAAAGCAGGTTTGTCCTTTAAAAATTCGTCAACAAGTCCTGATATTTTCTCCGCCAATTGCATAGTACAAAAAAAGAGGGGTTGAAGCCCCTCTTTTCAAAATTCCAGCGCAAATATAAGTAAATTTCTGAAAACAAGCCCAAATGCATAATGTATTTTTGCACAATCCGGTGATTTACAAATTGAATCTGATAGTGAGTTTTTTTAAGTTGAATGAGAATGAATTATAATTTAGACGATACCATCGTTGCATTAGCCACTCCACAGGGCATAGGTGCCATAGGTATTATACGCTTATCAGGGAAGGAGGCGATAAGCCTTTGCAATTCCATTTTCAAAGGAAAAGATTTAGAAAAAGAATCATCGCATACTTTGCATCTCGGAAAAATTATGGGGCCGCAAAATGAAATCATCGATGAAGTACTGGTTTCTTTATTTAAAGCGCCCCATTCGTATACCGGCGAAAATGTAGTCGAGATCTCTTGTCATGGTTCCCCTTATATTTTGCAGCGGGTGCTCGAAACGCTTATTTCCAAAGGGGCACGCGGCGCACAGGCAGGAGAATTTACTTTACGTGCATTTTTAAATAAAAAGCTCGATCTGTCGCAAGCCGAAGCGGTCGCCGATTTGATTGCCTCCGATTCCAATGCCTCCCATAACCTGGCCATGCAGCAGATGCGCGGTGGATTTGCAAAAATTATTAGCGTGCTGCGGACGGAACTCATAAACTTCGCAGCCTTAATTGAGCTGGAGCTCGATTTCAGTGAAGAGGATGTGGAGTTTGCCAACAGGGAGCATTTGGTGGCATTGATTGACAAGCTTCAGAATATTATCATTCCATTAACAGAATCTTTTCAATTGGGTAATGTGATAAAAAATGGCGTGAGCACTGTAATTGCCGGCCGACCCAATGCAGGAAAATCAACCCTCCTCAATGCCTTATTGGAAGAAGAAAGGGCCATCGTAAGCGAGATTGCTGGCACCACGCGCGACACCATTGAAGAGGCTTTAGTGATTGAAGGGATTGTATTCCGGCTTATAGATACGGCTGGTATCCGGGAAGCAACAAATACTATCGAGCACCTGGGGATTGAGCGAACTTTTGAAAAGATAAAACAATCCTCTATTATTATTTATGTTTTCGATTGTAATGGATTAAGCGAAGAAGAAGTGCAAAAGGATATTGAGCAATTGCATGCGAATGAAATTCCAATTGTTTTACTAGCCAATAAAATTGATCTGCTCAAAGCCGGCACAAAAAATGATTACCCGAATTTAGATATCCATTATATTGCAGCGAAAGAGAGTCGGAATATTTCAAGCATCAAAAAGGTACTTCATGAAATTGTATTAAATAATAAAAGCGCCGGAGCCAATAATACCATCATTTCAAATATGCGTCATTATGAAGCACTCAGTAAGGCCAATACATCCCTTGACGCTGTAAGGCATGGAATCGAAAATGCCACCAGTGGGGAATTCATTTCGCTCGATCTGAAACAGGCATTGAACGCACTTGGCGAGATCACCGGTGATATCGATGTAGATCAGGATATATTAGGGACGATTTTCGGAAAGTTTTGTATCGGGAAGTAAGTAGTTTCCCATTGGTTGCCTATTCATTTTATAGTCCTATATAATAGCCATTCATCGGTTCCTAATATCCTTTAGATTGCTATTATAAATTGTTTTTGCTCCTACGATATAATACCAAGGTTCATTATAAAACAGTCCAAAGCGTTTTATAATGTTACAGTGGTAAATGCCGCAGCAATATATGTTTAGTGCAAAGAAGACGAAGTCGAATTGGACTAATATATATATGCTTACGGTATAATCATATCTTTGTTGAATTTATAACAAACAACTATATGAGAAATCTAATTTTATTAATCGTCACCTCGTTAATTTTAACGGGATGCTTCACTCATTTCCATTCTATTTTTGAAAAAACAATATACTTATGACTTATACCAAGAATCAATACATTTTTTCCATCATATAAAAGGTTTTCAGATCGTAAATCCTGGATTTCATCACTTTTGTTTTTATAGGCAATCAGGTTATTTTCTTTTTTATTGAAATTCACTTCTGCGTATCCCCGGCCGGTAAAAACAAGAAGGTTATTGTTGTTGAATAATACAGGGATTGCATTAAGTTTAAGACCCTCGGGTCGGCCATAATAATAAATATTACAATTAATCTGTGTTGTTGCTGTAATTTTCCTTGAAGGTTCTAATCTAAATAATATAGAAGGACCAACTATGCTGCTTTGAAGCCGATATGTTGGAATAGGTGAATTTGCTGAACCAGGTGTATAAATATAATTGACGAGGCCGACATTG
>JBBRJE010000333.1:0-3566 GCA_038219845.1 Bacteroidia bacterium | reverse complement strand
AAAATTTCAAATTCACCCGTCAAGAAAAACAACAAACAACACCCCATTTTTATTTTTTTGGACCAGGCTTACGAACCCCTCACAAAAATCATTATGGCTGTTGTTTACTCCATCCACTTCCGGGATCAATTGCAATTTTACAGATTCGGCGATTTGTTCGGAAGTCCAGAAATATGGATTGTATCCTTCGGTACGAAATTCGCCAATGGTGTTTTTATTATCATCAAGCAAAGTCCAGGCAGTTTTGGTTGAACCTCCGTCAGCAATTAATATCATGTTACGAAAATAGGATTTATTTTATTCCTGAAGCACCGTATCACTGCTGTACTGCAGCACTATTTTACTTCCCGTTATATTTATTCATCGCATGATCCAGACCGACAAGCATAAATTCTTTTATGGCTTCAATACTTTTAGGGATCCTATCGGATAATTGTTTTGATTCCTCTGCCGTCCAGCTACCGAGTACATAATTTATCTGTTTGCCCCGCTCATAATTATTGCCGATACCAAAACGGAGGCGTGGATATTTCTGGCTCCCAAGCACCTCCTGGATATTCTTCAATCCGTTATGTCCTGCATCACTACCGCCAGATTTAATACGTATCTCGCCAAAAGGAAGGGCCAGATCATCCACCAGGGTGAGGCTGTTTACCGTTTCAATTTCCAGCTCTTTCAGCCAGTAGCGAAGCGCGCTGCCGCTTAAATTCATATAAGTAGCGGGTTTGATGATATGCACCTTCTTACCCCGGAAATTCCCTTCAGCATGCGACGCAAGGCGTTCTGCCTTAAAGGATGCTTTCAATTCTTCCGCCAGCGCATCCGCAATAAGGAAGCCAATATTATGACGGCTCAATTCATATTCAGAACCTATATTGCCCAGCCCTGCGATGAGAAATTTTTGCATGAGTTAATTTTTATTTTTAATTTCCATACATAATTCGATCAATACCCCCATACTGTTTTTCGGATGAAGAAATGCCACCATCTTATTATCGGCACCCGGCTTAGGGTAATCTTTGATAATCTCAAATCCTGAGGATAACAGCCGTTTAATTTCTGCGTCAAGGTCATCAGTTTCAAATGCAAGATGATGCACGCCTTCTCCTTTCTTTTCAATGAATTTTGCGATCGCAGATCCTGCGGAAGTAGCTTGCAATAATTCAATCTTTGTGGCATTGATTTTAAAGAATGAGGTAATAACATTTTCATTTGCTACCGTTTCTTTCTTATAAGGGTCCACTCCCAGAAGCCTGCTATACAAATCATTTGCAGCTTCCATATCCTTCACGGCGATGCCTATATGTTCTATATTGATTAACATGAGGCGAAGATAAAGGGAATTTTTAATTTACATTTTTTTCCGGCGATGCAACGACGCATGGCTACTATTCCTTGTATATTCGTGGTCCGGCGGGAGAATAAGAAAAATGGATAATTATGAAGATCCGTTGACAACTATTAATACCAGCCCCTGGGCCAATGGTATTTATTTGGCAAGTAATGAAGCCCTTAGCTAGCGCAGGCTGTAAAATTTATTATTATCAAATAGCCTACACGTAGCATTAATTACGATAAGCTAAGCCAACACTTTGCTCACCAGCTCGGCTGCTTCTTTAAGTTGGATTGCAGAATGCACCTCTAGTCCGCTTTCATCTATTAGTTTTTTTGCTTCTGCTGCATTGGTGCCTTGCAGCCTCACGATAATTGGCACATGGATATTGCCAATATTTTTATACGCATCCACAACGCCTTGGGCCACACGGTCACAACGCACGATACCGCCGAAAATATTGATCAGGATTGCTTTAACATTGGGGTCGGATAGGATGATACGGAAACCGGCTTCCACCGTGGTTGCATTGGCTGTTCCTCCTACATCAAGGAAATTAGCCGGTTCACCGCCGCTCAATTTAATGATATCCATGGTAGCCATGGCCAGGCCGGCACCGTTAACCATACAACCGACATTGCCATCGAGCTTTACATAATTAAGATTGAACTTCCGGGCTTCAACCTCTGTTGGGTCTTCTTCCGATTCGTCTCGCAAGGCTTTGAATTCAGGATGTCTGTCGAGGCCGTTATCATCAAAGCTGAATTTGGCATCAACAGCGATAATCTTTTCATCGCTCGTTTTGAAGAGTGGATTGATCTCAATCATCTCCGCATCGGTAGCGATATAGGCTTTGTATAGGCTGGTGATAAATTTCACCATTTGCTTCTGCGCTTCACCGCTAAGGCCCAGGTTAAACGCGATTTTTCGCGCCTGGAATCCCTGCAATCCAACACGCGGATCGATATGTTCTTTATATAATTTTTCGGGTGTATTATGTGCCACTTCCTCAATATCCATGCCCCCTTCGGTAGTGTAGATGATCACATTGGTGCCTTTCGCACGGTCTAATAAGATGCTTAAATAAAATTCTTTTGTAGGGTTAGGACCGGGATAATAAACATCCTGGGCTATTAATACCTTGCTTACAATTTTACCTTTTTCACCCGTTTGGATAGTCACCAGGTTACCTCCAATAATTCCCGCAGCTTTTTGTTTCAGCTCATCCATGCTTTTTGCCACCATCACCCCACGAAACTCTGTGCCTTCGATCTTTCCTTTCCCCCGGCCACCAGCATGGATCTGTGCCTTGATCACATAAAATTGGGTGCCGGTGGTGGCATGCAATTTTGTTGCAGCCTCAATGGCCTGGTCGGAATTAGATACAACAATGCCTTCCTGCACGGCAACACCGTATTTTTTTAATATATCCTTGGCCTGGTATTCGTGAATATTCATGAAAGAGAAAGAATTAATGAATTAATAATTATAATTTCGCGCAAAAATAATGTTTGGAACGATATAGTGCAGGATAATTTTTAGAGAAGATAGAATACAGAAACCACAGAGGGCACAATGGAATACACAAAGAGGACACAAAGAAAATACAATGTTGAGTAATTCCGGATATTTAAAAATAAAAGTAAAACAGGATTGAATTCCTTTGTGTCCTCTGTGTGTTTTTAACTTTGTGCTCTCCGTGGTTTCTGTATTCCAGCGGAACGCGTTCCAAACCACTACCCCCATGCAAAAATTCATCTTCAAAATAACCATTTTCAGTGCATTTATTGTCTTCGCATTGTATGGCATAAAATATATCCAACCCCGCTTTGAAATTGTCCCATTCTATTTTTTCAGCATTGCATTTTTTGTTTTGCTCACGGTTGTTGTTTATTATATGCTTATCCGCGGATTGAAAAAAGACAATAAGAAATTCATCTTCGCCTTTTACATTTCTACCATCATCCGATTGTTTGGGAGTATTGCTTTTTTGCTAATCTACCTTCTAATTTCTGGCAAAAACAATTTTAATCAGGCGGTGGTATTTATTATTTTATATTTTTTATACACAGGGTTTGAAATTGTGAATCTTTTTCCTACCTTGCGACCCGAAATAAAGGAAAATCAAAATAAGTAATATTCAATGGCAGCAACGGTTTCACGTTTATTTAATATAAAAGTTTTTAGCCTTTTGGTGCTATTCCTGACGTTTTTTATTTTCAAGCTCCATGCA
>JBBRJE010000332.1:0-3566 GCA_038219845.1 Bacteroidia bacterium | reverse complement strand
TCAGCATGAATCGGGTAATGGCAACGGACGACTTATATGGATTGTCAATTATTCGTGAAGGATAGAATGCATTAAAGCCATTAATGCCACCGAAGAAAAATACGCCCGAAGGGCTTTTGTAAAATGCTCCTGAATTAAATTCATTCGACTGTAAGCCATCGCTGGCATCATAATTCCTGATTTTTTTTGTGGAAGGGTTGTAACAGCATATTCCTTTGTTGGTGCTCGCCCATAAGTTTCCATCATCATCGCAAAGCAAGCCGTAAACATGACTATTGGCAATTCCCTGACTTTCATTTATAAAAGTATTTGTATTGTTCGAAAGGTCGAAACGCACCAGGCCCTTTTCACTTCCCATCCATAGGATATGATTTTTTTCATCTTCATAATAGCTGTGCACATTCAAGCCATGCTGAAGGCTATCTACCTGCCTCAATTCCCCGTTCTTATATTTATAGATTAAAAAAACGCCACCGTCTACCGAACATACCCATATCCTTCCATCGCTGGTTTGGTAAACTCCTCCAAGGAAAACGGACTTACTGCTTTTTACTTTCCGGAATAAAACAATCTTTCCGTTTTTATATTCTGCTTCAAATAATCCTTTACCGGAAGCGGCAAGCAGGGTGCCTTCTCTTGTTTTATAAAAACCATTAATAATATTCGAACCTGAATCATAATATATCGCCCTGTCTGTTGGTATCTTCCGCCAGTTATAAGTGAGCTCATCTATATAATTTATGCCGTCATTGGTACCGATAAGTAAGCTGTTATAGTTGTCTTTTACAAAACAACGTATGGTATTATCTGCTAAGTTTTTATTTTTTAATACGGTTACCGAATTCTTTTTCCTATCAAAAATATTTATCCCCTCTTCGTTTGTGCCGATCCATAAGCGCTCTCGTTCGTCTTCATAAAAGCATTTGATAAAATTGCTGCTGAAATCCCATCCTTCTTCCGGCTTCCTTTGATAATTTTGAAATTTTACCGGCTTAAGGCTTGCTTTGTTTAAACCAAAGCCATCAGTTGCTACCCATAAATTCTCTGATCTATCGACAAATATTGTGATTACTGCATTAGAAGCCATAGCAGCTGATTCAAATTTCTTTTGCGGATATTTTTTAAGGATTTTATTTTTTTTAGAATAGCAGTATAAGCCGTTGGAATAAGAACCTATCCACACCATATCGCTATTACAGCATATTGAGCTCCATAAGGGGTCTTTTAATCCGGCCTGAATGCCTGTGTTTAAAGGCTTTAATGTCCTGGTATCAAAGCAGGTGAGTGCATTTGGGCTGGTTATCCAGAGCATGCCTTCCTTGTCCATATCAAAATGATTTACTTTATTTATTTTATTTTCTTTAAAATAATCATTCAGGAAATCGTCGAAGACCTGTTGCCGAATATTATATCTTCCAATCCCTGTGCTCGTATTATACCATATGAATTCTTTATTATCGAAAAAAGCCTGTCGGAAAATAGTATTTCCATCTTCTATTTTTATCGTTTTTAATTTATTGCTTTCGGTATTGTAACAGTATATTCCGTTATTCCTGTCCCAGCACCATAAATTCTGATCCTTATCGAAGCCAAGAACGTCAATCCATCTATTGAAAATATTGCTGTCATTATCCGGATAAATATGTAGGAATTTATCCTGTGCGTAAACATATTTATTCAAGCCGCTCCTGCTTCCTATCCATAGGTTCCCATGGCTATCTTCCACTATTTTCTCACCAATAAAATTACTTAGGGCGGAATTTATATTTTGGCTCCTGTAGATTTTTACCTGGTAGCCATCATACCTGTTTAATCCATCGCCAGTGCCAAACCATAAAAAGCCTTTGGTATCCTGGAATATGGAGTACACCGAGCTTTGCGACAATCCATCATCGACGCCCAGATGAGTGAATTGTAAGGGCTGGGCCTTTGATATTCCACCAATAAATAGTAATAACAGGTATAATCTTCTGAACAAAGTACGAAAGCTGAGTTTCAAAGATAGAAGAATGGGGCGTATATCGTATAACGTAAATCGTATAACGTATAACGTATATCGTATAACGTATTTCGTATAACGAGAAACGTATAACATATCGAAATGCAAGTATCATATTAAATTAAAATTACTTATTTGGAGTATAAACACGATATACATTTTACCATATGTGATTTACGCAAACTTCGTAATATATTTGCCCTCAACATGCCAAAAGTAATTCTCAGTTTATTATTTCTTGTACTTTCAGCCCGCCTATCTGCGCAATCATTTCAGCAGCGTTATACCGACGTAGGGAAGATTGGCTTAATGATAAGCAATGTGGGAACCCTGGGACGGCCTAATGTACAAAACAATACAGCAGGTCCACCTTCCATGGAATATCCTATCAATAGTGGTATCGAACATTTATTTGAATCCGGATTATGGATTGGCGCGAGGGTAAACGGGCAAACGCTGGTGAGCACTGCAGCCATTGATAACCCAACGGGGTATTCCACCGGCGGCGCTGGCTATGAATTTACGGCCAGCAGCGGCATCACCGAGAAATCGAAATTGCCTTCCTCCAGTGTTTATAGTGCCAATGCCATTTCACACCAGGACTTCATCACCAATTTCACAGATAAAAATGTGATAGTGCCAGGTACTTCTATCCCCATACAAGAACATACCAATCCTTTGGGCGCACAGGTACATCTGGAAACATATACCTGGAATTATAGCTTCGCCGATTATTTCGTGATATGCAATTATACCATCACCAATACCAGCAGCAACCGCTGGGATAGTGTATGGCTGGGCAACTGGGCTGATCTTATCGTGAGGAATGTGAATGTAACACAGGAAACAGGAACTGCATTTTATAATAAGGGCGGGGGGGGCTATATACCTGCTTATCATGCTTTATATGCATATGAAGTATTGGGAGATGATATTTTATTCACCCAAAGTTATGGCTCACTGCAATTCCTTGGAATAAAATGGCGGGGGAAATATTTTCATCCGAATAATGATACAAGCTTCACTAATAGCGGTTTGCCTTCTCCCAGGGTAAATGCTAATTTCTGGGATTATAAAAGCGCCACCTCCCAGTTTCCTTATCCAGGCGATGATCCAAGCCGTTATTATAAGATGGGCAATGGCCTGGATTTTAATGATCCTGCAGTGATCAACGAATTAAAAAACGCATCCAATAAAACGCAGCTTTTAAGCGCGGGCCCGTTGGTAAGTATACTTCCTGGAGAGAGCATCAGTTATGTTTGTGCTTTTGTATGTGCCAGGCAAATCAACGGTCCTCAGGATAATGCAGCATCACGTAAAGAGTTAAATGATCATCTTTCCTGGGCTAAGCGCACTTACCTGGGTGAAGATCTGAATGAGAATGGGGCGCTCGATGCTGGAGAAGATTTAAATGCCAATGGATTTTTAGATCATTATATTTTACCTGAACCTCCGGCAACACCTAAAGTTAAAGTGATTTCCAATGATGGAAGCATTGATATATATTGGGATGCCGCAGCGGAAGAAAGCATTGATCCCATCAGCAAGAAAAAAGATTTTGAAGGAT
>JBBRJE010000331.1:0-3570 GCA_038219845.1 Bacteroidia bacterium | reverse complement strand
GCAATTATGCCACGTTGAAGTCGTTCCTGGTTGCTACTGTTTCCACACTTCATTTACAGGTATTAAAATCACGATAAGAGATGTATGATTTTATAGGATCAGAACAAGTTCGCAATTGCCTCCAAAATATATTAAAATATGTCTATTGATACTGATCTATTAATTGCCTGGGGCGGGGTAGCAAAGAAGTTCAGGAAAGGCGAATATATTTTTCATGAAGGTGGCGATGCCCGTTTCTATTACCAGATCATTGAAGGATCTGTAAAAGTATTCAATACCAATTATGAAGGAAGGGAATTGACCCAGGCAGAATTCATATCCGGTAATAGTTTTGGTGAGCCGGCATTATTTATTGAGGAACATTATCCTTCATCTGCCGTCACCACCTGCGATTCTGTCATTATTAAATTATCGAAAGAAGTTTTTCTGCAAATCTTAGCTGAAAATCCTTCCATGCAAAAAAATATCATTACTCGTTTTGCACAACAAATTTATAACAAGACCGTGAGTTCACGGGATATAATCAATACCTCGCCAGCCCTGAGGATATTTTCATTTTTAACAGCTTATAAGAAGAAGGTACTGAAGGAAGGAGAAATAATAGAGATCCCCTATACCCGCCAGCAAATCGCCAATTTCACCGGATTAAGAGTGGAAACTGTAATCCGTGCACTGGCAAAAATGAAGACAATGAATGTAGTGTATATCATCAAACGAAAACTAAGATTCTGATATGGATTTTAAGGCAAAGTACTGGTTGAAATTTTCGCTTGTCAATTTGCTTATCGTAGCCCTCCTTGGAACTTTAATGCGATATAAAATAGGATTTGATTTCCCCTGTTTTACTCAAATGAACATCCTGCATTCGCATTCGCATTTTGCTTTTGTAGGTTGGATCACCCATACGCTTTACGTTTTACTCGTAAATTTTATTTATAAAAAGACAACCATATCAAATCATAAACAGTATAAAATCCTGCTTGCAAGCAATTTAATTTGTGCTTATGGAATGTTAGTTTCTTTTTTTATCCAGGGCTATGGAGCTATTTCCATTCTGTTCACAACGCTTACCATTATCATATCCTGCTGCTTTGCATTTTATTTATTTAAAGATCTGAATAAAATAGGGAGACACCCTTCTATACCCTGGTTTAAGGCGGCCCTTTGGTTTAACATTTTATCATCTGGGGGAACATTCTATTTAGCCTATATGATGATATCGAAAAGTTTTAATGAACACGGGTACCTGGCTTCTGTATATTTCTATCTCCATTTTCAGTACAATGGATTCTTTATTTTTAGTTGTTTGGCGCTAGCAATTAATGAAACCATTAGAATCCTTCCCGCGTTTAAATATGATAAATGGATTTTCAGATTATTTTTCGCATCCGCAATACCTGCATACTTCTTATCAGTATTATGGGCAAAGCTTCCGGTATGGTTATACATTATCGTTCTTATCGCTGCATTTGCCCAGTTGATTGCCTGGTTCAAACTGCTGAATGATCTAAGGAAAGGATCAACGAACAATTTCAAACCGGACAAATTTGTAATTTACTTGTTACTCTTTGTAGCGATTGCTTTCACCATTAAATTATTCCTGCAATTGGGTTCTACTATACCCAGGCTAAGCAACTTCGCTTTCGGATTCAGGCAAATCGTTATCGCTTATTTGCACCTGGTTTTGCTGGCTGTTATTTCAGTTTTTTTATTGACCTACCTCTATTTCTCCAAGTTAATCCGGGTGAATCGATGGACCCTGATTGCGTTAACGGTATTTATAGCCGGCGTCTTTATCAATGAGCTGATATTGGCAGTACAGGGCATTGCCTCATTCAGTTATATCGCTATCCCTTATATTAATTATGCATTGTTGGGAGCTGCAATCATATTGTTGCTTGGCGCTTTATTATTGCTTATTTCGCAGGGTATGAAAGGTGAAGAGGCAGCGATTTGAGAGTGCCTTTTTAAAGATCTGACGCAACCATAGTAACTTATTCTTCATTGATTCCAATCAAAAGCATATTCCTCATTGGTAGTGGATTCTTCGTGACACTGTTTCGCTTGGCATTCCGCCGCACTAAGGCCCTTGCTCAATGCCCTTCGGAATGACGGGTAATCGTTGCCATAAACCAGTGACGTTTCGTTATTCAGTGAGAGCGGTCGTCAATCAGAGGGCGCAACATAATTATTGGTAGTTCTGACAATCCTGCGCGCCCGAAGAATCTCCTCCGAATAAAAAAGAATCTTTATTATATCCAGAATGCATTCATCAATCGAAGCAGATTCTTCGGGCGCAACAAGCGGTATTGCAATTCGAACTTTTTCTGATCGCCCTCTGAATGACGCTGCTAACCGGTGGCCAATCGAAGGGGATTCTAAGCTACGCTGCTTCGCTTCTTCACTGCTAACCGGTGTCTTCTAACCCAATGGTTCATAGGATCTATTTCAATATTTTCATCAGCATAATCGCTGCAATGCTCTCTGCTTTTTGCTTTATCCGCGTTGCATTTTCGCCTTCAAAGAGGGCGTCCACAGATTGATTAAATAGTACTTTCCATTGTTCAAAATCCCCTGCTGATAGTGGACTTTTCTCATTTAAAGCGATATGTTTTTCCAAAGGATTTCCACTGTAATTGCCGGTATAGAAAATAATATTCTCCCAGAATTTATACATCACAGGAAGATGTTTTTCCCAATTCACTTGCATCGCACCGCTAAAGAAATGCCCGATGATTTCATCTACTTTCACTTTTTCATAAAAGAGATTGACGAGATTTTCTATATCATCTGTTGTAGTTATATCTTTTTTCATAATCTATAAATCCTTTCGTTTAAACCTGTTCAGTGAAATCCAGAAGGGGACAATGATCCAAAGCCATAAAACAATAAAGGCGATCAGCATCCCGTATAATGTTCCGAAAAAATCTTTAAATATGGCACCGGTATATCCCATCATGGCGGATGCATCAAGGTGAAGAAGGATCAATATCCTGGCCAGGTCGATGGGATTGAAAATGGTAATTCCCAACATCATTTTTTCTATCGGGTAATCAGAGAGCTGGAATAATAAAAAGAGAATCAGGCCATCAAACAACAACGCAAAAAACAGCCATAACATAATGGAAATTCCGATCCCCCTGGCTTTATCGCGTGTTAATACGGAGCTTAAGAAAGCTATGGATACGAAAATGGTAGAAATAAACATGCCAACGAGCAACATGATCATGCCCACATCAGATTTTGCATAGATCAATATAGGAATTCCAGCTCCAATAAAAAAAGAAACAAGCAGTGAGAACAGCAGGCCGATGAATAAGCTCCACCAGATACGCGCCCTATCCACAGGCTGGCTCAACAAGAGTTCAATAAACTCAGAACTGTTGTATAGATAGATGGTAGAAAAGATGATCGATACCAAAGGAACGATTAACAGGATCACATTCAGAAGTGTTAATATTCCTTTGGAACTATTGTCTTCCATGCTGAATACGCTCCAGGATAATACCGCCAGGATAAGTGTATAAACCAGAATGATCCTGTTCTTCAGGATATCTAAAATAATAAACC